>DASVUU010000160.1:0-8689 GCA_036386935.1 Cytophagaceae bacterium
TATAGTTCGACTAGAAGATGCTAACTCGGCAAAAATTAAGTTTGTTTATCAAAAACAACAAACCGATTAAATTTCAATTTAATGGTTGAATAATGAACATTTAATTTTTATTACTCTTAACTTTAAAGTTGGAGAAGAAAATATGAAGCGGTGCTTTATCTCGTTCTATAATATATAAATTATCAAAGCCTAATTTGACAGGCGATGCCAATATCAAGTAAATACTAAACAATGAAACTAACTTTTTGGGGTGCTTCTAGACAGGTCACCGGCAGCATGTACCTGTTAGAATTAGCCAGTGGTTATAAAATTTTAATAGATTGCGGAACAGACTATGACGCTAGGCATCAACCTGTCACGTCCCCTCTGTTCCCTTGTCTACCCTCTGAGATAGACATAATGCTCCTTACCCATGCCCACCTTGACCATACTGGGAACATTCCAAGTTTGATCCAGTCAGGATTCAAAGGGAAGATAGTTTGTACAGCACCCACATTTGACCTTACCTCTATCCTATTGCGAGACAGCGCGGCTTTAAACCTAAAAAGGGTAAAGCAAATGGAAATGGGAAATAGTAAAATGAAGCGTCGGCTTGAAGATTCGGAAAAGACGATGTATTTCGAGAAACAAGCGGACGAGGCATTGGAACAGTTCAGAACTATCGCCTTTAATACAAGAAAGGAGCTTACCAATAACGTCTTTATTACCTTTCTACCCGCCGGTCATTTACTTGGGGCGGCGACCATTTTCATAGAAAATGAAGAAGGACCAGAAAGTAAATCAATTATATTCTCGGGCGACATCGGTAGAAATAATTATCCTTTATTAGAAGACCCCTCGCCGATCCCGCAGGCTGATTACCTAGTATGTGAGTCCACATATGGGAGCAGGTTGCATAGCGATAAAGAACACCCTGAAGACGAAGTAGAAGAGGTTATTATCTCAACCTGCGTTAGCCAAAGCGGACGCTTGATTATACCTGCATTCAGTATTGGGAGGACTCAGACACTCCTCTATATATTAAATAAGCTTTATCTTCAAAAAAGACTTCCGCCTGTTAAGGTATTTTCGGACAGTCCTATGGCAGAAAATTGCACAAGGATTTATGAAAAATATCATGATTGGTTAAATCCTGAGGCTAAGAATATATTCAAAGAACATGGTAGCCTTTTTGACTTTGACAATCTCGTTCAGGTGACTAATGAAAAGGAAAGTAAGGCAATATCTAGCCACACTGAACCTTGTATAATTGTTTCATCCTCAGGGATGATTACTGGCGGTAGAATGCAGCACCATATTAAGAAAAATATCAACAATCCATACTGCACGGTACTCGTCATCGGGTATTCTGCCGAAGGAACTCCTGGATACGAATTGACCAATGGTAACCGAAGCATCCGGATTCAAGGGAAAGAAATTCCTATTGCTGCAAGAATCGTTACGACAGACGTCTTCAGCGGACATGCTGACCAGAAAGGATTGATAGATTTTGTAAAAAAACAAAGTACTCAAAAATTAAAAAGGATCTTTTTAGTTCATGGAGAATACTCAAGCATGAAGGTATTCAAGGAGGCTTTATCTCAAGAAGGTTTTGATAAGGTGGAAATGCCTGAAAAAGGGAATGTTTATGAATTGTAAGGTGTAGTAAGGGGGTGATGTCTATACCGGAGATAAACAATATCCCGGGAAGACGTGTTTTTAGTTTCGACTACTTTTTAACCAGCCGAGGTTTTCAAACGAAATTAAATGCTGACCAATGATTAAATTCCTACAACTATTTTTTTTCGCACAAATTCTCTTTCTTAGTGACTCACGTGCACAAATGCTTGATAAGGTCCTCGACTTCTTTGAAATAGAAACAAATGAAAAGGCGGCGGCGAGGGATAGCACGCGCTACCCCTCTAAATTGGTATTGGCGCCAATAATTTCTTATGCTCCCGAAACAAATTGGGCAATCGGAGTTGGTGCAAAGTTTCTTTTCAAATTTCGGGGTTCTACCAAGGAAACTAGGACCTCAAATATGCCGATTTCGGCTTTATACACACTGAACAATCAAATCTTACTATACTCTGGATATACGATTTTCTTCAATGAAGAAAAATACCTTTTGAAGGGTAACCTAAAATATTCAAAATTCCCTCAGTTCTATTATGGTATAGGAAATAATACGCCAGAGACAAACGAGGAGCTATACAACTATTCTCAAATTTTGGTGGAACCGTTACTTTTAAAAAGATTAGCCGGAAAGCTTTTTGCAGGTGGCGGTATACGATATTTAAAGGTGCATAAAGTGGATTTTCCAGCGGGCGGCGTTACCGATCAAGAACAATTGCCAGGGTATAGGGGTGGGGTATCGACAGGGGCAGAATTAGCTGTTTCATATGACGATAGGGACAATGTCCTATATGCTACCAAAGGATCTTTGCTTGAGTTTACAACAGGTTTTTACGGTAAGGCAGCTGGAGGTCAGTTTAACTACCGTGTGTATAAAGCAGACTTAAGAAAGTATTTTAAAGTCTTCCCTAACCGACTAGACGTGTTCGCTATGCAATTATACGGCTATGTTTCTGAAGGCAATGTTCCGCTAGCAGAGTATGCCAGGTTTGGGGGAGGTGAGCTTATGAGGGGATACTACGAAGGAAGATACAGGAACCTTGTACAGATAGCAGCGCAAGTGGAATACCGTTGGCAACTACTTCCAAGAATTGGATTTGTGTTCTTTGGCGGAGTAGGTGATGTGGCCCCGTCTCTTGCTAGATTTACAGTTAATGATCTAAAACCATCGTTTGGATTGGGACTTAGGTTTAAGATTGTTAAAGAAGAAAACCTTAACATCAGGTTCGACTATGGTTTCGGAAAGAAAACTCAGAATTATTACTTAAATATTGCGGAGGCGTTTTAAACAGAAACTCTGATTCTACTGCATCATTGACACTTCTCCTCGCATGTTTTTTACTATTACGTATTTCTTAATGCCATTCTTGTTATATGAAATAACACCAGAGGTTATCTCAGTTGAGAGAATTGGCAATGAGCATTATCGGAGGATGCATTCCTGAGTTGCAGCTTGTAAAGGTAAAATTCGGCGAAAGATGGATTATAGTACTGTTTCTTGATTTCCAATTTAATTTAAAACGCTTTCGTCACCTGTCATTTTATTTTCTAGAGATAGTATCTGAGATAATTTCGAAAACCTTTTAGAACCACTACTCACATAGGTTCAAAGCTATAAACTGAACCGTCTAATAATCCTAAATCAAGGGTAATATTATATGATCGGTGAACACCACTCTTATTTCGTCGCCCGGGACATTCATAACTACTCCCCAGTGCTAGAATGGTAAAGGCTTTGTTTGATATTAATCAATCTTTATTTAAGTCTATTTGAGGCTCCATATCACGCGGGTTTTTTGCAGGATAGCAATGAAATCAATGATAGTAATGGTAGGATGACTAGACTCCTTTTCATTAGAAGGTCGGAGATAAAAATTAAGCTCAATTATTTTAACTCTGTAATCATTTTAAGCGAGCCTATAATATGAATACTAACAAATTGAGAATTTCCCCTTGTATGCACGTACATTACGGATTTATAACTTTCCAATTAAATAATACAGAAAATCAGGATTCTTCGGAGTTGTTGATATGCCCACACCTTCTACCACAACACAAGGATTCCATCTCCCTTATGTAAGATTGTTCTTAAATATATTATTTAGAATCTTCGTTTGAATATGAGATATAAGCTTCACTTTGCAGTTGACGCTGGTAAGAAGTTATTTCTCAAGTATCGTAAATTCGACTCTTCTATTTAGCGCTTTACCATTCTTCGTCTTATTGCTAGCAACTGGTTTTGTCATACCGTATCCACGTGGAATAACCCTACCTGCTCCGATGCCTTTGCTCCACAAATAGCCTACAACGGACTTTGCTCTATTCTCTGATAAAAGCAAATTGCTTTTAGCATTACCAACGTTATCAGTGTGGCCTTCTATCTCAATTTTTATACTAGGGTTTTCGGTTAGGAATTTAACTACTCTATCCATTTCAGGATAAGAATTGGCTTTAAGTGTGGCCTTCCCTGTTTCAAAAAAGATGTTTTTTAATTTGATAGAAACTCCTACTTCAATCGGCGATATCGTGAGGTCTCTCATCACCTTTACAGTGCCTTTGTCTTTTGTAAGATCTATTATTTCGTAAACAGGATAATAGTCAGGGGCATAAGCATTAATTGTGTAACTGGAACCTAACGGTACTTGAACCTTATACTCAGACGTCGCTACATTAATATTGACAAGGTTAGCAGGCACGTCATTAACATTCACCTGATACTTTTTATCGGGTGCAATTGGCTTGCCTGTTTTTCTATCATATATTTTACCTGTGATTATAGCTAAGTTGGGTGCAGGTTCTAAGGCCTTCTGAACGTACAAATCCTGATTTATCTCCTCGAATTCCGACTTATCGCTAAAATCAAATTTTTGAATTTCGGGCACGTATCTATTTGCCTTTACTTGCACGTCATATTTTTTCCCAAACCTCAATTTTAAGGCATAGTTTCCTTCATTATCTATGATCACGGTATCGATAGGAAGTCCATTTACATAGACTTTCGGATTTGCAGATAAAGGGATAGAACCATTATTAGGTTTTACCACCACCTTGCCCTGTACAAGTAAAAAAGGAAGTGGGGTGACGTTCAAATTTTTTGAAATTTCCAAATATTCACGCTCATTGGTCACATCAATCTTTTCGACATCCCCTTCGAAATGCTTCACATTTGCTTTGATCTCGTAGGCTTTACCCAGCGGTAATTTCACAGAATACGTTGCAGAATCAGGATTAATCTTTGCCGAATCAATCACCACACCGTTTGATGATATGACAAATGGGAACTTCGCAGCAAGTGCCTCGCCCTTAGTTTTATTTTTTACTATCCCAGATACAAGTACAAAGGGGTTTTCTTCAAATACTTTTATTCTATAAATATCCGGAAGTGCTTTGCCATCACGAGTTGAGGCCCAATATGCCCAACTTCCTTTGTCGTTCATTTTGAAATAGGAGTCCCAACTTTTGCTATTTATCGTATCACTTAGTGGCTTAGGCTCAGACCAGGAAAGATAAGTATCATCTAGCATCTTACTTGAATAGATATCGTAGTCTATTTTATTTTCCTTGCCCGGCTTTCTGTTGCTGGAGAAGTAAAGCGTACCATTACTGGTATTGAAATAGGGAGCCTCTTCGCTATACTTTTTAGTATTTATTACATCGCTAAGCTTTACAGGTTTTTGCCATTCCCCTTCAAACATCTTAGAAACAAAAAGATCATTCTTCTTTCCGTTGTAAGTTTTAGTATAGCTGAGAAACAACACTGAACCGTCCTTAGACAGTGCGGCATTACTAGCAACCCCCCTATTCTTTCGAGTATATGACTTTATCTTTATTTGTTGTGGGGTTGTCCATGTCTCACCCATTTTTTGTACACTTGAGATTCCACGTTTTACCCAACGAAACTTTTTGTCATAGACTCCATTGATAATATAGGTATTTCCGTCTCCTGATATCGCCAGAACAGCATTGTAGTGACCATGGTTTATCTGTGACGCTGGCTTTGCAGGTCCCCATGTTCTATCTTTCTGCAACTCACTGTACCATACGTCTTGCGTCTCGTCTTTCTCTCCGTGATAATTATTTTCCGGATGATCAACGCGTATAAAATATAATAAATTTCCATCTGGGCTAACCAATGGATTTAACTCTGCATGTTCAGAGTTAACTGATTCTCCTAGGTTCTTTGGTGCAAAGTTACCTTGGGAAAAAGCGAGTTGCCAAGAGGAAAAAATGATTGCGAAAGCGGTAAATATATTTTTTAACATGATATAATTAAAAGTTGTGTTTAAATAAAGTTTCTCTGAGTTGGAAATTTATTTACTAACGTAAGTTTGTTTGTCAGCCGTTTTTATTGAACCAAAAACAAGGTTGACACCAAATCTGAAGTTGAATGTCCGAGAATCTAACGGTGCGACATAGGTATCGTTGACTAATGTATAAGTAGTAAGCAAATGGTCACCAGCAAAATAAAATTGCAAAGGAACTGCATGCGGCTTAAGCACAAGCCCTAGTCCAATATTATCAAACTTGCCATATTGAATAGAGTAGGTACCGACAAGGTTTACAGCTCGGCCTATTTCCTGGTAAAGTGCCAAAGTAAAGGCAGGACGCAGCGCAATAAACTTTTCTAGATAGATACTTCCTGCCACAGCGGTGCGAGAAAATAGATTATACTTTGCAGTAAAATAAAATTGGGGAATCAACCAGGTAGAATATTTGTCACTATTCTCTCTATACTTAAACGCCTGTTGTAAGGTGTCGCCATATTGATTTAAGTAATCCTTCAAGCCCAAACTATCCCCCTTTATTGTTCTCAAAATATAAGGTCCCAAATCGGCACCTGCAAAGGTAGTCCCACCCTTTACGCTATGATTTTTAATGTTGTCGTTCCATTTGATAAACCCGACGTTATTGAAAGCAAAAGATAGCGTCCATTTTTTGTCCAGCTTATAAGCAATAGCTCCATCCAGCCCAAGGCCTGGATTCTTCATATTAGTAAGATATCGTCGTGCATTGAAGTCATCAAAATCTTCAGGGATACCGGAAGTGTTCACTGTTGCATCTGTCGTAAGGGAAAGGTCGTACATATTGGCTTCTGTTGTAAGCGCCAAATTCTTAGGTTTGAAGTAGACGTTAGAAAGGCCTTGCAAATACTTTAAACGACCTGCAAACACAAACTTTCTCTCTTGTCTTACCATTCCTATTCCATATTCACGGTAATGAGTAGTATTGAAAGCGATATTTTTCAAATCATATTTCACCAATCCTTCTTGAGGCGCTCCATCTACATTTCCCCGCCAGAGCAACCTTAAGAAATCTTGTGGCATTGATATTCTGTTATAGAACTTCTCTGTGACGTTAAAAGACCAGAAGTAATGTTTGACCTTCACTCTTATTGAAAATAAATCAACATTTGCTGCCGAATAAAAATAATTTTCTTTTTTTAGACCGCTTATTGTTCTGCCAACAGCCAACTCATCAACCTTATCATTCTTGGCATTAAAGTAAGTCCTGTTTCTTAAATCATTGAACGAAAATCCTGTATTTGTAAGTCCAATATATGTAGAGGAAATACCAGGAAGGCCTATACTCACTTTATGTTCAGGAACATGGGCACTATTAATATAACTTGATTGAAATACATTTTCTAAATATGGAAATGTGACTTCGTTTTGTGCAGACACCTTTTGCAATAAGGCTGTTGCTACAATAAGAAAAAATATTTTTTTCACTATATATTATTTAATAATTGAACAATTTAAAAATAGCAGAAGTGATCTAATCCTCTGTCGTTAAAACAACCTTCATTTTGGCGAGCACAGAGAGCTTTACATATAAATCGTTTTTCGCTTTTACTTGAACAGGGATAAATTTGTCATTTACCTTAGGCGTGGTGGCCTCTCCAAGTAGAATGATAAACTTAGATTTCGAAATTTTGTCATAGTCCTTGCCGCTTTTGCCTAAAAAGGAAAATCTATTCGTTGGAGCTGTAACAATGCCTTCATTATTAATCACGGCACTTTCTACGATTCTATCGTTTGGAAAGAATATAGCTGAATCGATAATCACTGCTTGCTTTTTATTTCCAATGTTTACAAAACTCTCTACAAAGTAGGCTTTGATTTTAATATTTAAAGGAAGATTGTTTACCACATCCATTTTAAAAATCGCGCTGTCTATATATTCCCTATCCTCAAATGGGTCTACAATATCTAACGTATCAGATACTACATACTCATTAAAGGACCCTTTGAACGGTATGCGTATTTGCAGCTTTATTTTCAATTCGCTTTCATCTGTAATATACCCCTCCTGATTCGAGTTAGGGTTGTTTGACGAAATGTTGTAATTAATTTTATAGGGGGCTCTCTGAATAACTTCTGTGATGTTTGAGTTTGCTTTGCGTAAGACCTTGCTCGTTGTAAGTGTTTTTCCTTCCTCAGGGGTTTTTACTTCAAAGGGATTTTGTAGGCCAGTTATATTGACAACCTGGCTTCGGTCGTAATAGGTATTGGCGTTTAGCTTGTCAATATTAAAAGAAAATGGTACGCCAAAAGATCGGTTGGTGATATCGATACTTAACTGAGTACTGTCCAAACTAACGTTACCTCTAATAAGCTTATCAAATATTTGTATGTCGAGATTGCCCGCAATGTTGTTTATAGGAAGTTCTCCTATTTTCCCTCTGACCGATTTATAAGCAGGATTGTCAAGATTTAGTGAAACTGAAAGGGATTGATCAGTGGTAATCGGGTCTCCGTTAGAAGTAAGCGTATAAATAATACGATATTGAAAATTATTAACCGGCGATGGTTTTATCTGAAATCCCGCCAGTGGCTGATCGATTGGAATATTGTCGCCATTTTTTAGGTTTCTAGAAATACTATAGACACTTCCGTCACTCTTCAAAAGGGATAAAAATTTAACCTCAATTCCTACTACATTTTTGAAATTACTTGCAAGTGCTATTTTCAAATTTCCCCCTTTAAGTATAATCGATTTTATATCTGAACCATTATTCAAAAATAGGTTTATGGTCTCGGTTACACTATCCTTCAACGTTTGACCCACCGGTAAG
>DASVUU010000161.1:0-2848 GCA_036386935.1 Cytophagaceae bacterium
GGTGGTTCTACGTCACTCAAAAAAGCCATGGCATCGAGGCAAAAAGAAGCCTGCAGTCTAACGCTACTCCGTTGACCGTCTGGTTTGTTCACGGCGCATATCCTGCGTTAAAAAAGAAATAAAATATGCACAGGACTTAGGCATTTTAATGGTTTGGCGAGGGTTGAAGATTCTTCGCAACACTTGTGAATGACATAATTAGGTTGTTAATACCTAAGTCAAATATGCATATTTCCTCGTCATTTAATTCGGATTGAACCCTCAATCCACCTTAAGCTGCAGCATCAACCAACATCAGGGATATCATCATGCAATCTACTCTATTAACCTGTAACGATCGTCTGCTCTGGGATACTTGGATGTCTTCCTGTTATTTTCCGGCACTCACTGTCGCAGATGAAATCGGCCTCTTTGCATTTTTAGAACAAACGCCTGCAACGCTAGAGGAAACCGCCAGCAAACTGGCTTTAGGCATCCGTGGCGCAGAATCGCTGCTCGGATTAATGGTATCTATCGGTTTCCTGACGCAAAGAAATGCCGCATTTTATCTTACCGATACGGCGCGCACTTTCCTGCTGCCCGATAGCCAGTATTATTGGGGTGGAATCTTGCATTTGATGAAGAATTTGCCAGTTTCACATGAAACGGTGATGAATGCGATTAAAAACGATGCATCGACCTTTTATTCCAAAAATGATATTTGGGAAACGCATGAAATTGACAGTGAACAGGCTAAAAAATTTGCCCAACACATGCACTCTCAAACCATCGCCCCCGCAACTGCGGCTGCACAATCTGCAGAGTTTGCGGGTATGACCAGGCTGCTTGACATTGGTGGCGGGATCGGCACTTTTTGCCTGCCACTGGCTGACAAATACCCGCAAATGAAATTCACCATCATGGAACTGTCGGTTGTCTGCAAAATAGCCAATGAATTCATTATCACTCAGGGACTGAACAAGCAAATTGATACCGTTGCAATGGATTTTTTCAAAGACCCGTGGCCGCGCGACTATGACGGAATCATCTTCAGCAATATTTTCCATGATTGGGGCAAAGAAAAATGTGAATTCTTTGTCCGCCAGAGTTTTGATGCACTAGAGCCTGGTGGGAAAATCTTCATCCATGAAATTCTGCTCAATGATGGCAAGGATATGCCAAGGGTTGCCACCGCCTTCTCCCTAATCCTGATATTGATGACACAAGGAAAACAGTATTCAGCCCCGGAACTATTCCAGATGCTCAGCACAGCCGGATTCACCGATCTCAAGGTAATAAATACCTATGGCTATTATTCGATGGTGGTTGGCAGCAAGCCCAAATAAGCAGGCGACTACCCATCGCTACTTCCCCCCATCGTCATAGACCGTATCATCCATATCGAACGAACCAGAGCCAACTTCAAAGGCAATGGTTCGTTCCAAAGCCTTATTCATCTCATCCCTGGCGCTAGTTCAGGCAGATTAAATATAGTTCACATCCAAATCATTAATATCATTCGCCGACTAGAGACGATGCTCAAAATATTTACAATTCCATTGCGCTGTTTCGGCAATGCCTTGTTCCAACCTGTTCCTGACATGATTTTGAGCAATCATAAGGATGGCTGCCAATCAATGGCATATCTTCGGTATAGGGAAGATGCGGACTATCTCCATAGGCTTTATCACTCGAAGCAACGATCGCCTTTTCGATCGGATCCGGGCTATTTCGGCACGCCTCCAGCAAATTATACGTTCCCCGCACATTGACCTCAAACGCAATTCTGGGTGCATTAAACGCCAGCTTCTCAATCGATAGCCCAGCCAAATGAAAAACCGTAGAAATACCATTTTCCTTAATCACGCGATCGATCAAATCATAGTCCGAGAAATTGCCAATCACATTATGTACCTTATGCAGCAAGCCACTGCCCACATAATGCGTATTCGGGTGCCAGTGCGCCAAAATTGTAGTAACATTCGCACCACTCTGTAACAAATATTCAGTCAACTAGATCCCCGTGAAACCTGAGGTACCCGTCACTAGCACTTGTTTACTTTTAAGGTTTTTTTCTAGCGTAATCCCTCAAAAAAGTAATAAACATACAACATTTTTACATTATCTAGTCTTTACCACGGCCTCTGTCAGTAACGCGCCTGCGAAGAGACTAAGGCTTGCTCAGAAAGAAGCTGCATTATTGCGAGCGTCAGATTCATTGACTCCCCAAAACTCTCTTGCCGCATAACTATGTAGGGCTT
The DNA here is from genome assembly GCA_036386935.1 of Cytophagaceae bacterium. Lineage (GTDB taxonomy): Bacteria > Bacteroidota > Bacteroidia > Cytophagales > Cytophagaceae > DASVUU01. The sequence goes on from DASVUU010000161.1 coordinate 2,241, forward strand.
GCTGAATAAAAGCACAAGGCAAGCGAGATAACGGTTTTATTCTTTTTTTGACGCCCGCAAGTGCAAGTTATAGCATAAGCGAGGCTCAAAACCATTGCACTTTCGTGGCAAGTCGCTGGGTAAATTTGAGAAATAAGCGACGCACCTACTATTTTTTAAGCTGTGTGGCGCGAGCTTATTCGCTCGCTCCGACTTTTTCAGCAAGCCCTATGTATTAGACATAATTTTTCTGCCTAACCTTACTATAGGGCGTTTATACAGACTCACACTGATTAGTATTAGCTTGTTTTTTTGACCATAAAACGTAGGGAGTAATATTAAAATTTCCGACCCCTAGAAACCGGGTTTTTATGAGAATTAAAAGCCTTAAAGCAGTATTCTCCTAAAAACCCGTTTTCTGCCTAACTCCTACAGTTAACTGTCAACTGTCAACTGTCAACATCAAAATGATATTAATAAAGGTCGGAAACCGTGTTTGACAGAAATATGACCGATTTGCTCCATCTTTTCCACAGTAATTTGATTCCGTCCCCAAGAAAAATTGGTATACAATTTTTCAAACTCCAGCAGCATTGATTCAGCAAAACAGGCAAACAACTGTCGGCCCG
>DASVUU010000162.1:0-4095 GCA_036386935.1 Cytophagaceae bacterium
CTGTGGCTGGCTGCTGCAGCGGAGGCACCGCAGCGTCTTCCGTCCAATCAAATATTAGTTTATTGGTCGATGGATTAACGATCTGCATGCCAAGTTGCACGGAGTCTCCAGAACAAACTTTTGCATCGGCAAAAGACCCTAAACTAACCGGAGGGGTGGGCCTAATAGTTACATCCACTGAGTCGGTAGACACACAGCCTTTATCATCTGTTACATTCACAAAAATTTTATGAGGGATAAGGGGCACCCCAGTGGATACTGGAAATTTGACCGTAACGTTTGACGTAATTCCAAAAGTATCTGCGTTTGAAGAAGCCGGAATCGTAGGCGTTTTCGAATACCATCGATACTTCACCACATTCAAGGGCGGAACGGTTACCTCTGGCGTGGCATCCATCGAAACTGGTTGATTGTTGCATGCAATTTTCTTCCTAAGAATAGTAAGGTTTACTTTAGGTTGAATGTATACATCCACAGAATCATTAAGCTCGCAACTTTTCTTTGTCACAAAAAGATAGATTTTTTGCTGTCCAGCGGCTTCAACTTTATATTTTTGAGTAGTTGCCTTTATATTCTTTGTTCCGGATGCGTCTCTAGTGAACCATTCATATCTATCCCTATTAGGTCCGGCATCAAGTTCAAGTGTTTCTCCATAACAGACTGGTTTGTTTGCAAAGCTTATGTTAATGCTCGCAAAATCAGAAAAATAGCCAAAGCTTCCAGAAGATATTCCTGTGACAGACATACCAGCATGGAAATATCCCTTGGTATTTGAGATAGATATAGCTGTTAGAATTGGAATTTGAGCAAGATTATCTTTTTCAAATTTTTTATTTAATACGCTAAACCCTTCCGGTCCACTACTGATCTCAGTAAAATCAGAAGGATTTATCAATCCCGCTATTGGTTGACCATTTTTGGTAGCCTGGAAAAAGCCCTTATTTTTATTCCTTGTTAAGATAATAAGGTAAAATTCCTCAGCTGAGGACCTTACAATATTAACATCCTGGGAGCCTGTACAAATGACGGGGGGTAAAAGTGCTCCACCAAGTTCATTTTTTGAGCCTGATACATAAAACACGTAGATTGGCTTATCGCTTTTGATATAAGATGCTGGGGAATTTGGAGGTTGCAGGTAATTTACGATTTTCCCCACGGATTGTGCGGTGTAAGTTTGCGCTACGGTATTGTTTTCCAAAATAGTTATGTTCGTATTAGGTTGAGTAGGCAGGATAAATATCCTATTCCTATCACCTGCACCAGCTGAGGTCCCTGCGCTACCACGGGCCACGATATATTCTTTTCCCAAAACACTTAGAGGAACTAGTTGGTCGCCAACCATATCAATTCCGCCATTTCCGTTGCCGAAATTAGCTTGATCTGTCTCCAGCGAATCATCTACTAAAGTAATGGCAATGGGTTTGGTAGAGGTAACAACTGTACCTGACAAATGCAAATTGGCTGCGAGGTCTGCAGCTCTAAGGGAGTAAGTTTGCCCTCTGTCAAGGGTGATACTAAAGGGAATTCCCGCTGGATGACCTTCTGCGTTGCTGCTTGGTGTGATAGTAATAACGGTATTATCAGACGTTGCAATGATATTAGCAGATGAATAGGATTGTTCCTTGGACCATGTATGGTATTGATTTTGAAAGGGAAGCATGAACTCGGTTCCCAGGGCATTTCCGCCTTTTAAAGAAAATATTTCTGTATTGTTCCCCTGCACATATCCTTGAACATCTCTTCCTAATTCATAAAAAACAGAAACGGCTGTTGATGATTCTATTAAAAGCCCGTTAGCAGAAATTTTGTTGGCAGCTAGGTCATACAAAGATCCGTCCGTTAGGCCTGGGTTCATCTTCTTGCCATAATATTTGTTAAGATCGACGCGTATTGATCCCCCGACTGGAATAGTGAACTGTTCAAAACCTAAAGTACCGCCTATTGTGCCGGCAGTATTATTTGCGGGGCTAGAAATTTTTACGACAGCCGCTGCTGACTTATTTATATTAGAGATTACCAGTTCAGAATTCTGATTGCCATGTGTTCCTACCTGTGGTACTGCGAACCAAAATGTGCTATCCACTTGTCCGAATAACGGTAAGTAACAAAAAACCATAGTTGAAAACAATAGTGCCCAACGCAGACAAGATGACAAACCAATGGTTGCTTTTTTCACCTTCATATTCAGGGGTAATCTAATCTTCATCATCTTTAAAATTTAATAATAGTCACTTGCCAAATTTCTCGGATATTGTATGTCAGGATTTCAAATATTGGAGCTAAACTCTAACATTTTGCCAGGATAAATGATATTTGCTCAAATAATCATACACTAAAAGACATGCAGAACATATATTTCACTTTGTTCAATAAAATTTTTTTATGGGATTAGCATTCAGACGATCTAGCATGAATATTGACCGTTATCCGAACGTGCTTGCTATATGGAGTAAAACCTACGGAAATATAATTTCCGTAGGTCACAATTTTTATTTCTTTAGTATTTTTCTAAATACCGAGGTCTCACCATTCTTTATTTCTAAAGTGTAAATACCCTTTGTCAATTGGTCGATATTTATGTCGTTATTGATAAAGGAAGTATTTTTAGAGAAGCTTGACGTTTGCACAAGTAGTCCAGCAATGTCATAAAATTTGATGTTGTACGTTCCTGTATAATTGTTTTCTATTCTAATGCTTAAAACGTCGTCCGTTGGATTGGGGTAAACTACCATCCCGTCGCTCTCTACTGGGCTCTCAGTTGAAGTAACTTCTGATGGATATTTTCCAGCCAAATAAATATTGCTATCGAACACAGGTATATTTTCTATCCTGCTGTATCCGGTGCTAGTTGCGTCCTGTCCTACGCCTTTATGAGACCAGTCATTAGAATTGTCCCAGCTGCCAGAACTTGTGAGTGTAAATACAATTTCCTTCTCGTAATGAGGATAACGCGGGTATTTTGTTCCATCTAGTTGCGAATCAGGATTTTCTTTCCGACCTCCAGGATAGATTTTTATGTTTGGAAAACTAGCTTCGACATAGTATGTATTTCCACTTACCAATTTAGGAGTCGAAATAACTACCCCACTTAGGGCATACTGAGTATTGTCTTGTTTGCTGACTGTCACTGTTGTCCCAGCCTCTTTGGTAAAATAATACCTAAAAGACATGTTCTCTTTCAGGACAGCAGGCCATGCTGAATGGTTAACAATCAAAGCACTGAGTTGCACTGAATTTGACGTACTCTTTAATTCCTTTACCCTTACATAATATTCTTTTCCATCAGTAGGCTCAGGCGATGGGAAATTAGGCAATACAGTTCCCGCGGAGGCACCTAACTTCTCCACCATTCTTGCTAGACTCCCTTCAAAGCCCTTCTGATACGTTGGCCCAACTTCTACCCTCGCCGGATCATAACTGGTAGGATTGAATTCTCCCTCGTAAGATGGGCTTACTAAGCCACCATAACATATATGCCTAGGGGGTACGTTTGTAAAATCTCCAAGTTCATCACTACCAGGGTAATTGGCCAACCAGGGGAGTTTAGGGCCTTCCCAGAATCCTTGGGCAGGTCCATGAAGTACATAAGTGGACGTTACTTTACCTGCAGGGTTATATCCAACTAGAAAGCTTCTGTTAAATTTATTTTCTCCCAGGCAATAGTCAAGTACTTGCTTTACTAAAGCTATGTATTTTGAATAATTGGCGTGACTTGAGGTCAATAGCTTATCAGCACTCACCGACAAACAAAAAACCGCTGTTTGCATGTCGCTCAGGGTCAAATGGGTAGCTCCAAGTTTTGGCATTCCAGAAGCTGAAATTTCAACGGCTATGGTTTCATTTGCTAAGGACTCTATTACATCTCCATACGTTGTACCGTTTTTAGTCCCATCAGTCTCTGTATGATGAACTGGAGTTTTCATTCCGCAATGTTTAGCCAACATAATAAAACACATTGTTTCAATGCTGGAGTTAAACTTTCCTAGTTTACCCCAATCGTCTTTTACCTGAGCAAACATGTTACCCCTTGATCCATCCTCAAATAATGCGGGATATTTATATTCGGCGTTGTTTGTGAAACTGATGGCTTGAGTT
>DASVUU010000163.1:0-1858 GCA_036386935.1 Cytophagaceae bacterium
AAAAAAAGGACATTAAAAAGGCTTTGAAAAATTCCTATCGCTCCATAGAACGGGTCTTTGACAAGTTGTACAAAGAAAAGAACGTTTAGCCTCTACTCAATTATTTAAATTTAAACCATAAGTCTGTTTACAGGTTTACAATAGAAAATTTTAAACTTTTATTGTGAACAAACATACTTATGACCTTGGCATAATAGGCAACTGCGCCTACATGGCCCATATAGACAGTCACGCGAACATTGTTTGGATGTGCTGGCCCCAATTTGATAGCAGCTTTATCTTTGGGGGACTTTTAGACAAAGAAAAAGGGGGTAATTTCTCAATTCTGCCCCATTCCGAAGTTTTTTCTACCACACAAAAATATATTGATAATACCAATGTACTTTGTACAACAATCGAAAGTACTGACGGCACTTTTCAGGTAACGGATTTTGCACCCAGGTTTTTTCAATTCCAGCGATATTACAAACCCTTGATGCTTATTCGGAAAATAGAGCCAATCTCGGGCTCACCAAGGATAAAAGTTTCCTGTAATCCAGTTGGCAAATATGGGGAAGCAGTGCCCGAGGTAATTCAGGGAAGCAGCCATATACGATATAATGGACTAGAGCAACAAGTTCGACTGACGAGTAATATCCCACTCAATTTTTTGCTAGACGAACAACCTTTCGTTCTAAACGAAATCAAGTATCTGGTGCTTACCTGGGGAATACCATTAGAGGCTCCTTTGGAAGAAACAGCTGAAGACTTCCTTTGGAAGACTATAAAATATTGGAATGGCTGGGTGAAGAGTACAAGTATAGGTACCTTCTATCAAGAACAAATCATTCGTTCTGCCCTCTGTTTGAAGATACATCAGTTTGAAGACACAGGCGCAATCATCGCATCTGGAACAACTAGCTTACCCGAATCTCCGGGTAGTACCCGCAACTGGGACTATAGATTTTGTTGGCTGAGAGATACTTATTATATTCTAACGGCATTTCACAACGTTGGTCACTTTGAAGAACTGGAGATGTATTTTCACTACATCGAAAATATAACAATCAACGAAAAGGACAGATACCAACCGTTATATTCAATAACAGGCAAAAAGAAACTTGAAGAAATAGTTCTTCCGTTAAATGGCTATATGGAAGGCAACAAGCCTGTGAGAATGGGTAATGATGCATATACTCATATTCAAAACGATGTATACGGACAGGTATTAGTAGCCTTGCTTCCTTTGTATGTTGATACAAGATTCTCTGAAGGTGGCAAGTACTATTCTCAACGCTTGGTAAATCATACTTTAAAGAAAATTGAGGATACGATGCATGAAAAAGACGCGGGACTTTGGGAATTCAGGAACATTGCACAGGAACATTGCTATACCTTCCTGTTCCATTGGGCTGGTGCCTGTTCTGCATTGAAGATTGGCAAATATTTTAAAAATGAGCAGATAATAAAGAAGGCTACGTTTCTTAGAGATGAAGCTGCCAAGAAAATCGAAGCTTGCTATGACGAGGAGCGAGGGGTCTATACGATGGCAATCGGTCAACACTATCTTGACGCAAGCTGTTTACAATTAATAACGATGGGGTATCTGGATCCTAACTCAGATAGGGCCAAGCTTCATTTGCAAAGACTTGAAGAGGAGCTTAAAACTGAGGAAGGCCTATTCTACAGGTATGTAATGAAAGATGACTTTGGCACGCCTGAGACTACATTCCTAATATGCGCTTATTGGTATATCGAAGCTTTAGCAACCGTTGGACGCACGGAAGATGCAATAAGAGAATTTGAAAAGTTACTTAGGTTCCAAAACCATCTAGGGCTGCTAAGTGAGGATGTAGACGCCAAAAGCGGCAGTCAATGG
>DASVUU010000164.1:0-5487 GCA_036386935.1 Cytophagaceae bacterium
AACCCTTTTTTATTGAGGCAAACTCAAAAAGGGACTTAATGGAGAAAACCACTAACCTTTACGTGACTGACACTACAGAGATCGTCTTATCCTTGGATATACAATATGGCGGTGGAGGTATTGAAGAGTTAAATATTTTACATAACGACAAATTATTAGTAGTAGATAAAGAGTTTAACTTGGTCAATTTTAAAGATAAAGTGACTAAAAACTATAAGATTCGATTGATGCCTGGCTTAAACAACTTTAAGGCATTTACTATCAATAAGAGAAAAGGAAAATCACCGCCAGACGTGCTCGAGATTGATTGTAAAGCAGCAGTTGCACCTATTTCTGACCTATATGTGCTTGTTGTAGGGCTGAACGAATATAAGAACAGCAAAATGAATCTAAATTATGGCGTCACTGATGCACAAGCAATTGGACAAGCTTTAGAAAAAAATGGAAAAGATGTTTTCAATAAAATCAATATATACAATTTATACAATGGAGACGCAACCTTAGTAAACATTCAAAAGAGGGTCTCTGAAATAAAGTCACTGTGTAAACTAACGGATATGTTTGTTTTGTATTATGCTGGTCATGGGATAGTATTCCAGGACGACCAAGCGGAAGAAAGTGATTTTTACATGGTTCTACATGACGTCACAAGCCTCGGTGGCAATCTAATAAAGGAAAAGGGTCTGTCGGCAACAACTATGAGAGATATGCTGTCGTCTATAAATGCTAACAAGCAACTGGTGATCATGGACGCTTGCCACTCAGAAGCAGGCTTTAAAGGTAACATAGGAAGGCGGGGGCTAGCTGAGCAACAGGCTATTTTCCAATTGGCTCGCAGTTCGGGAAGCGTCTTCATCGCCGCCTGTGGTTCTGACCAAACTGCTAAGGAGTTCAAAGACTTGGGACATGGTGCCTTTACTTATGCATTTTTGGAAGCAATAAACGGAAAGGCAGATGGTGGGCGGCTGGATAAAAAAATAACCGTTTCAGAAATAAAAGCTTACATTGAAGACAGGGTTCCTGAGCTGACACTGAAATATTCAGGAACGGCCCAATACCCTTCTAGCTATAGTTCCGGCCAGGACTTTCCCCTAGGTATTTATAGGTAGGCTAATGTTAATTAAATATAATTTTCGAAAATATGCATCAAAAGGAAGGTCGTTTTATCGCTTACAATCAATATCATCTTCCATAACGTTGCATTTCCATCTATCTAAGTATCAATATTTAGAATAATAATTTAAATAAACATTTTAACCAAATACCATATGAAAAAACACATACTTACATTTTCGATTTTCTTGTTCTTCTTTTTTTCAAGAAATCACAGCATCGCCCAATACTGTTATAATACCCTTAGTCTCAATTATGACCCAACAATTATGGAGCAGGTTGGCGACTTTATCTATAAGGGAGATGATCAAGGAAGAAGAACCGGATCGACTAATAGAATACTTTTAATAGACAAGGATCAAGTGGATTTTAAAAATATACAAATCTGCGGGAAACCTCAACCGGTTGACAATTATGAAAAAAAATGCGTCGCGGTGAAAGACAACGACAGAAAATTTGTAATAGCCCAGGTGCGGGAGTTTGACGGAGTGAATATACCATGTAACAGCAGAGACTTCGTATTTATAGACATCATAGACACCAAATTTTCATTGAAACCTCTTCCTGATTGCAAAGGACTAATGCTTAACAACATAAGCACTGCCTTTGATCCAATAGTTCAAACCGGCAATCTAACGCCTCCAGCAATTACTGATGTAGTTGTAGGTTACAACGATTTCCCAAAGACGCTTGAAAGCAACTTTCCACTTACTATAACATATTACAAGCCTGAAATTGACTACAGAAAATATGAATATGTTGTTACTAATGCTATCACTGGTGTGGTAAAAATATACCCTTCCTTTATTGGCGATTCTTTGAAATTACCAGATGATGACATAACCGTTGAACTTAGGATAAAGGGAATCTCAGACAAGTTAACCCAGAAAGTTAGATCTTATAAAAACACGCTGCGTAAAACAATTAATTTAACGGCGTGCAATAGCTACAAATTTTATGATGCTACCTATACCACCACGGGAACGTATACTTATACAAAGTCAAATGCTGCGGGTTGCGATAGCCTAATTACTTTAAATCTAACTATTATAAAGGGATCAAAAAGTACTATAAACAAAACTGCCTGCGGTACAAGCTTCACCTTAAATAACCAGACTTATAGTAAATCCGGCACTTACCAACAAACATTAAAAAACGCTGTGGGCTGCGACAGTGTGATAACTCTAAATCTTACGCTTGACGCTGGTACAACCACTACTACTGACAAAACCACTTGTGAAGAATCATATTCATTCAATGGCCAGACGTATACAACCTCCGGTACTTACAAACAAACCTACAAGAATAAAGCAGGATGTGATAGTATTTTAGTTCTAAATCTTACTTTTCAAAGGATTAATACTGAGGTAAAAGTTTCACAAACAAATTTTACAGCGCAGGAAGTGGATGCAACATATAATTGGTACAATTGCGATGCACCAAATACTACCCTGCCATCGTCATCCGGACAAACGTTTACACCCTCTAAAGTTGGTAAATATGCTGTAAGTGTTTCAAAATATGGCTGCAAAAAGAACTCGACCTGCTTCAATTTTTCACCCATTACAGCTGTCGAAGATGACAATGGCTATCTTTTGAATACGATGATAACGCCTAACCCTAATGATGGGAAAATGAAGGTTAACTTTGGGAAGATAGAAAATGACCTCACTATAGATATCATCTCATCTTTAGGTGTAGCTATCTCCCGCCGCTTTATCACCTCAGCAAGCGACGTAGAAATAGATCTGACCAGTGAACCCTCTGGATTTTACTTTTTAGTTATTCAGGATGCTTTGGGCAGCAATAAGGTATATAAAATTATAAAAGAATAGGTGTATCATTAACCAAAATGGGTCTACATATTATAAAGTAATGTAAAGTGGCAGGGACTTTCCCTGCCACTTTATTAAATTCAGATTGAACGACTAGAGTACTTATCGATGGTCTTAGTAAATATAGGACAGACTTAGCTGAGTCCATTTGTAGTAGAAACCTCGAAAAATAAACTTTCAATAAATTTTGAAAGTTCAATAAATACACTAAATTTGAAGCATGACATTTGAAGAAGGGAAAAAACAGTTCATTCAAGCATGGGGCACTATAGGCAGCGAATGGGGCATCAATAGGACGATGGCTCAGGTTCATGCCCTGCTCCTAATAAGCCCGAACGCCCGGGATACAGAAAATATCATGGAGGAGCTGAGCATCTCAAGGGGCAATGCCAACATGAACCTAAGGGAACTGATGAATTGGGGATTGATAAGCAAAGAGCTTGTACCTGGGGATCGAAAGGAATACTTCATTGCCGAAAAGGACATCTGGGAGATTGCCCGTATAATCGCCAGAGAGCGCAAAAGAAGAGAAATTGAGCCTATTTTAAAGGTACTTAATAACCTGAAGGATATTGAGCCAAAAAGCAAAGAAGCTGAAGTTAAGATGTTCCACGAGACCATGCAGAATCTATCTAGCTTCGTTACCAAGATGGACAAATCTGTAGACATGATGCTTAAGGCGGATGAGAACTGGTTCTTCGGCACAATACTTAAGTTGATGAAATAATTTTTTTAATCTAAACTTTCAATAATTATTGAAATTTATGAAAAACTACAACCTCATAATCTACCCTATTTACCTCATTACCACCTTCTACATCACGATATGGGTGGGCAGAAACCTTTATATTCAGGGGATACATTTTCTTAAACAGACCTTTCACAGTAATGAAACACTTTCTATCGTGTGCAATAAAATCTTGTTGGCGGGGTATTACTTAGTTAATCTTGGCTATGCAACGGTTACTATAAATCTGTTTAATAGAAATATACTTTCAATGGCGCAAGTATTTGAAGGCCTCAGCCTCAGGTTGGGCTCCCTTATCCTGGGCTTGGCTTTCCTACACTATTTAAACCTATTTGCTATTAGTCGATTTTCGAGCAACATTCAAAAACTATATACTACAAACATTACCCAATAAACTAATTAATTACCTTTAACCTTAGAAATCATGAAAAATGACCTGATGCTAATTACACTGTATGCCATTTACCTACCGGTTACTTTATGTCTTACCCACTTTGTCGCCAACACTCTTTTTCACAATACGAAGGTCTTTATGCTCGATATATTTCGTGGACGCGAGGAAATTGCTTATTCTACCAATCATCTATTCAAAGTGGGCTTTTATCTCCTCAACGTGGGCTTCGCAATGCTAATGCTCACTACCGAACAAAGGGTTGAAGCCGCACAGACTTTGCTTGAACTGCTAAGTCTAAAAATAGGAGGATTCTCTATCTATCTGGGAGTAATGCTCTTTGTCAACCTCTTCTTATTCTTTCGTGGCAAAAACAAGTCTCAACAACATAGACAAATCATTCCTGCATAAGCCGGCATTAAAGAAATATAGACAAACTTAACTATATGAGCTATGAAAACTTTGAAAGACCACGTGATCCTCTACGATGCTGATTGCCCCTTATGCAAGGTTTATACAAGCGGTTTTATCAAATATAAATTATTAGACAATGATGGTAGAACGGCTTTTGATCAATTCGATTTCGGCAACCATAGCCACATAAACAAAAATCTTGCTTGTGACAAAATAGTGTTGCTAGATAAAAATACGCGCGAGGTTACCTATGGAATAGATAGCTTGATAAAAATACTTGCCGCAAATTTTCCATGGGTTAAAAAGATTGCGGGCATGCATCTGATATACGCTGTACTTACAGTCTTATATTCCTTCATCTCCTTCAATAGGAAGATGGTGGCGCCAGGCGACGCATCGAAGACAAGCAGCTGCGTACCTTCGCAGAATGTAGGCTATAGATTGCTCTTTATCGGTCTATCAGGCTTGCTTGTGCATGTGATTGTCACTTGGTACTTTAATCGATTCTTGGGAGAGCATCTGAGTCATAGTTACGACCTACCAGATATCGTATTGTTTTTTGCACAGGTCTGTTTTCAGTGTTTGATATTTTATGTCTTAAAACAACAGAATTACCTTGACTATGCAGGACAGATTGCCTTTGTGTCTGTATTGGGTGCTTTGGGTTTATTAGCCAGTGGGTTCGGGCTGAATATACTATCTGGCTTCGGGTTGGACGTAAGTTTTCTATCGGTAGTATGTTATGGGGCGGTGTTTTTCTTCATGTTTATGGAGCATCTTAGACGGGTTCATTTGTATCATTGGAGTGCATGGTTGTGCGTCAGTTGGGTTATCTTTCGAATAATAATTTATCCTTTGGTATTTAAATACTAAAATCATGAAAGCAAAAATTGTATTAGCGGGCGGCAGTGGTTTCCTCGGCACGGCACTGGCAAACCATTTCAAAGATAAATTTGAAGTGGTCGTATTGTCAAGGACAAACAAAG
>DASVUU010000165.1:0-4738 GCA_036386935.1 Cytophagaceae bacterium
GTGGCACACTTCCTAATCCGTGCCATCGAAGACAAGGCCATTACCATTTTCGGTGACGGAAAACAGGTGAGGGATGTGCTTTTTGTAGAGGATCTGGTAGATGCATTCCTTACAGCACAAGACAATATGGGGCAAATAACAGGAGAAGCCTTCAACCTTGGAGGTGGGCCTAGAAATACAACGAGTTTAATAGAGCTCTTGCAGTTGATCGGTAGTCTCAAGGGTAATGAAATTCCTATATCGCACGACGAATGGCGACCAGGTGACCAACATTACTATGTTTCGGATATTAAGAAATTCAACGAAACAACAGGCTGGTATCCGAAACATAACGTGGAAGAGGGTATAGCAAAGCTGTACAACTGGCTATGCGACAGTAGGGGCATCGAAAGACCAATGTTAAAAGATCTAGTAAGAAAGGAGACGTTAGTATGAGCACATTAGAAAAAATTAACCAATTTGAAATACAAGCTGAGATTGATGTAATGAAATCTGCTGTACTGGTGGCCGCAGGAAAGTTTGAGACACAAGAGCGTCCTCTACCGGTTCCTTCAAAGAATCAGGTAAGAATAAAATTGGAAGGCTGTGGATTGTGCGCTTCAAGTATTCCTGTATGGCAAGGAAGAGAATGGTTTAGCTACCCTAGAGAAGCCGGATCGCCTGGTCATGAAGGTTGGGGCTATATTGATGCTATAGGAGAAGAGGTAAAGGAATATGCTGTCGGCGAAAGGGTAGCATTCCTTTCAGACAAATCCTATGCAGAATATGATTTGGCCGATGATAGTGCATTGGTGAAGATTCCTGAGGCACTGGCAAATATGCCATTTCCAGGCGAGCCTCTTGGGTGTGCCATCAATATATTCAACAGAGCTGATATTAAAGAAGGGCAAACAGTGGCCATTGTCGGTATTGGTTTTCTTGGAGCATTGCTCATTCAGCTGGCAAAGAATGCAGGCGCAACCGTTATTGCATTGTCTCAAAGGGATTACTCGTTAGATGTAGCCCACGAAAATGGCGCCGATCATATTCTGAAGCTCGACGACCATTGGAAGATCATCGCGGAAGTGAAAGAACTGACAAACGGTAAATTTTGCGAAAGAGTTATTGAGGCCACAGGTAAAGAGTGGCCGCTCAACCTCAGTGCCGAGCTGACAGGAGAACGTGGCAAGCTGATCATCGCAGGCTTTCATCAGGACGGCATGAGGCAGGTAAATGTCCAGCTGTGGAACTGGAGAGGAATAGATGTAATCAACGCCCACGAAAGAGATCCTCAAATGTATATCAAGGGGATGAAAGAGGCAATGATACAAGTGATGAATGGAACGCTCGATCCATCACGTCTATATACACATAATTTTACCATCGAAGAGCTTTCTGAAGCATTTACTATGCTAAGCGAAAGGCCCGACGGTTTTGTCAAAGCTTTAATCAATTTTTAATATGGAAAATACATTATTGAAATCGCCGGAAGTAGCCATCGCAAGACCAAATCTTGCATTTTTAGGAATAGGATGGATCGGCAGGCATAGAATGGAAGCCATCGCTGACTCTGGCTTTGGCTCTGTTTATGCTTTATCGGACCCGACAGACGCGATGGTCAAGGAAGCCGCAAACGTAGCCCCGGATGCAAAAGTCTTAGACAACCTCGAAAGCATTATTGACGATAAACATATAGAGGGTGTGGTGATTGCTACGCCTAGTGCCATGCACGCAGCACAGTCGATCTCTGCCCTTGAGGCTGGCAAGTCTGTCTTCTGTCAGAAGCCTCTTGCAAGAACAGCAATAGAAACACGCGCTGTAGTAGACGCAGCCCGCGAAGCTGATAAGCTATTAGGCGTAGACTTTTCATACCGCTTCACCAAAGCGATGCAGGCAGTTTATTCTGTCGTCCAATCCGGTGAATTGGGACACATCTACGCAGTGCAGCTTACTTTTCACAATGCTTATGGTCCCGACAAAAGCTGGTTCTACGACATGAGACTCTCCGGGGGAGGTTGTGTGATTGATCTAGGAATTCACCTAGTAGACCTAGCTTTATGGGCACTCGACTTCCCCAAAGTGGAGCATGTTTCAAGCAGATTATTCTCTAAAGGTCAGATTTTAAAACCTTCGGATGGAAAAGTAGAAGATTATGCCACTGCCACCCTAGACCTCGAAGGGGGCACCAACTTGTCGCTCAATTGCTCCTGGAACCTTCCTGCCGGAAAAGAAGCCATTATAGAAGCAGTATTTTACGGAACAAATGGAGGCGTTGCATTTAAAAATGTTAACGGTTCATTTTACAATTTTATAGCAGAACGCTACTATGGGACAAAGACTGACATTCTTTCCAACGCGCAGGACAATTGGGGTGGGCGGGCAGCAGTGAGATGGGCGGAGCGTCTATCTATGAAAGAAGGATTTAACGAAGAGGCAGAAAATTTTATAAAGGTTGCCGAAGTACTGGATAGAATTTATGGCAGGTAATTATCCCTTTAAAATATTAATAACTGCAGATACCCTTGGTGGTGTCTGGACCTACTCCCTAGAGCTCATCAAGGCCCTAGAGCCCTATTATGTAGAGGTGTCACTGGCTACCATGGGTGCACCTTTGAATAGTCAGCAGCACCAGGATCTGGCATCCCTCTCCAATGTAAAATTATATGAAAGCTCTTATAAACTGGAATGGATGGAAAATCCTTGGGACGACGTCAATAAGGCAGGAGAGTGGCTTTTGAAACTTAATAAAAAAATAAATCCCGACCTCATCCACCTCAATAACTTTGCACACGGACATCTTCCTTGGGGGAAGCCTGTGTTAGTAGTGGCACACTCTTGCGTGCTATCGTGGTGGGAGGCAGTGAAGGGCGAAGAGGCACCACCTAATTGGGATACTTATAGAAAATGCATTGCAAAAGGCTTGCATGGGGCAGACATCGTGGTAGCTCCGAGCAAAGACATGCTTCGCTCAGTAGAGAGGCTCTATGGACCCTTTCTGAATAAAAGAGTGATATATAACGGTAGAAATCCTTTCCTCTTTCAGTCAGGCGAAAAGGAAGAGTTTATTTTCAGCATGGGAAGGATCTGGGATGAAGCCAAAAACATTTCCTTGCTCACGAGTATTGCTTCGCAGATCCCATGGCCCATTTACCTTGCAGGAGAAAATAAGCCTCCTGCCAATGGAAAAGCTATGAATCCAAAAAATGTCATTTTCCTAGGACAGCTTTCCCAGCCCAAAGTATGCGAGTGGCTTTCCAAGGCATCGATATACGTGCTACCTGTGAAGTATGAGCCATTTGGATTGTCACTACTAGAAGCCGCCATGTCCAGGTGCGCCATCGTAGCTGGCAAAACTGAGAGTTTGGTAGAGATCTGGAAAGACGCCGCCACCTTTGTGGATCAGCAAGATCCCGAGGCTTTGCTGTCAGCCATACTTAATTTAATTGAAAATGGCCTTTTCAGGAAGATAATCGCTGGCGAGGTATATAACCGTTCACTAAGATATACATCCCACAGAATGGGTGCAGAGTATTTTGAGACGTACATGAATCTGCTCATGAGAAACAACACATTCTATTCAACAAAAAAAGAGTTAATACTAGGATTATGAATATAACTATGTTTTACCACTCCCTGCTATCTGATTGGAACCACGGGAACGCGCATTTTTTAAGAGGAATAGTTACAGAACTGCTAAAAAGAGGACATGATGTAAAAGTCTATGAGCCGCTCAATGGCTGGAGTTACAGCAATATGACGTCTGAATATGGTGATGAAATTAATGAAGACTTTCACCGCTACTACCCTAAGCTCGAAACGAACTTCTACAACTTACAATCGGCCGATTTGGAAGCTATCCTGTCCAACTCAGACCTGGTGATCGTACATGAATGGAGTGAGCATGAGTTGGTAAAACGGGTAGGAGAGTACAAAGATATATTCAATTACAAACTTCTGTTTCACGATACCCACCATCGTGTCATAACGGATAAGGAATCTATGTCCAACTATGACTTGAGTAACTACGATGGGGTTTTGGCATTTGGAAATGTAATCCGCGACATATACCTCGACGAGAAAAGAACGGAAAAAGCCTGGACCTGGCACGAAGCTGCCGACACAAGAATCTTCTATCCGCGACCTAACGGCACCTCCGCTGGTGACCTCGTATGGATCGGCAATTGGGGAGATGACGAACGCACTGCAGAGCTCTATGAATTTCTTATCAACCCTGTAAAGGAACTAAAACTTAAAGCCAAGGTATATGGCGTAAGGTATCCCGATCATGCGATAAAAGCACTGGCCGACGCCGGAATAGAATATGGTGGCTGGCTCCCAAACTACAAAGCTCCTGAGGTCTTTGCGCAATACAAAGTTACCGTGCATGTACCACGAAAGCCTTATGTGGAAATACTTCGAGGGATACCAACCATTAGGCCTTTTGAGGCGCTCGCATGCGGTATTCCATTGATTTCTGCTCCGTGGAAAGATGAAGAAAAATTATTCAGAAGCGACGACTTTCTGATGGTGAACAATGGGGAAGAAATGAAAAAGGCTCTTACTGCAATTTTAAAAGATCAGAGAAGGGCAGAGGAGTTGACTGTTAACGGTCGTCAAACTATAAATAGAAAGCACACCTGCATTCACCGGGTAAATGAACTGGAGAAGATATGCAAGGAGCTCGGAATAGATGAAGAAAAAATTTACCCAAATGAATTCGTACACATCAAGCATTTAGTGTAAACCAAAAATTAATCTA
>DASVUU010000166.1:0-9694 GCA_036386935.1 Cytophagaceae bacterium
TCCTTCAATTTTGTAGTCGCCTACATTTTTTGATTTTCCATTTTGCCAGATTTGCTTCTTGTTTAGATAAACTTCCTGAATGGTATTTTGACCAATAGGAATACAAATGGTCTTAGCTATTGTAGCGTTTGGAATTGTAAATTTCGAGATTCCGGTAGTCCTATTAAAATAGGCCGAGATCAAACCATTACCGGTGGGAGAGGTCCCCTCAACCCACTCTAAAGTCTTTCCGAGGTGAGGAATGATCTGAAACGTCTTAAAGCCTGGCTCGAGAGGCTTGATCCCTAAAGCTTCTTCAGAAAGCCACTTTACGACACCGGAGCTCCAAGGATGGGCCAAGCTTGTATATCCGGACTGCCCGTTAGGAATCGCATCATTTTTTGCTAAGAAAGAATTCCAGCTCGGGTGAAAGACTTCAAAGAAGGTCGTTCCGCCATAATTAAGTTGTCCGCCCCAACAATCGTTTATGGTACTGAACGCCTCGTCAAATTTGTTAAGCCTTGCCATCGCGTTGATGATGAAATATTGATTGAACGGGGAGTAAGATATTCTTTCTAGGCGGCTATTGAAATTTTTCGTATAAAACAAGGAGTCGTCGCTTGGAGAGGTCAATCCTGAATTTATTACATCTGCAGACGCATGAATTCCATAGTCTTTTGGCCAGTTACTCTTAGACTTTGACTCGTTGAATTTCTCCTTGGCATAATTGATATATTTATGACCCAGGTCAGTCTCACCCATTTTTAGCATTAAGTTTCCAAACTCCATCCACGTCTGTATTGTTAGCATTGAATAGGCTTGCAAACTCTCAGTGATATTTGGATTTTCAATACCTGCGCCTAACCGTTCATCCCAACCATAGAAAACTAGATAGCCAGGTTTGTCAAAGTGTTGGTAAGCTGTATCCAGCTTACCACATGCCTTGCTTATAAAAGTTTTGGCATATTGTACGTCACCAGAATAGTTAACGTAATCGATTAAACTTAGTACCCAATATAACGAATAGCTTAGGATACCGTTGTTTTGTGTTTCGGTCCTCCTTAAATTGTCTTTCACAAAATCAAAATTGCCAAAAGCGACCATAGAAGCAGCTTGCGAAGGATAGGCGTCCCCGGTCCATGAATATCGATCGCTTCTTTCCATAAGTATTGCGCCGAAATGATCCTTCTGAAAATTTACTTTCACCGTGTAAGCTCCCGTATACCAAATGCGCGTCAACGTTGTATCACTTGAAGAAAAGCTGCCTTGGTAGTTTGTTGGTTTCACCTGGCAAACTAAGCGAAGGTTATGTATGTGCCATGGTCTTGAATTTGTGTGTATGTGTAGCCAACCAAATCTTACACCTTCATACAAATCTTCATTTAATTCCAGTCTATAGGTATTTCCATTCTTTACGGGAGCTTTTGTTTTGAATCTATTGGCGGCACCCACATTAACTATTGCCGGCTCGTTGTATTCGCTTATACTCAAAGTAATACTATCAGCGAGGTCGTCTGACTCAAATTCAAGCCATCCTGCACTTGTTCTTCCAAAATCAAAACGTATAGACCCTTTTCCTAACACTGTTATTTCTTTGCCCTCTTTGAACTTGCTCATATTGAAGCTTCCTGGTGCCGAGCTAGTATAACTTTGTGGGTAAAGGATGTAGGACTCTAATCCATCATTGGCTTGCGGATTTTTCCATTTATAAGCTACCAAAGGATCTGGAGAGTAGGGGATCTCAGAGCCGACCTTTTGGGCAGTGATTGGAGGATACTTAACTTGGGCGTGACTTACTAATAAGCAATTTGCAAATATGATAAAATGTAGGATTAGGGATCTATTTGACATGCGTGGTAGAATAACAATCTTATGGTCTTTGTCTCAATTATGATAGATAAATGCTTGGGGTTAGCTATTTGAATCTAAAGAAAATCTTCCTCGAAGTTAAAGCAATTAAATCAAAATATAGTCCTCTAACCAACGAAGTGTTGTTTAGAAATGAATATTTAGGGGCTAGTTGAATTTATTAATAGGAGCAAAGCTTTATTATTATAAAGCTCGACCTCGTTCGGAGTATGCAAAAGGTGTTGATGCTGTTCAACAACAACATACCATTTGTATAGAAAAAAGCTTATAGATGCTTTTCCCAATAACCCACATCAATCCAACGGTTCTGTTTAAAACCAACTTCATTGAATTGCGCACATTTTGTAAAGCCTTGCCTCTCATGAAGTGCTATACTCGGCTCATTCGGTAATGCAATTCCAGCAATTAGCCGATGCACGTCTCTTTTCTTAACATCCTCAATCAAGGCCTGATATAACATTGTGCCAACACCGATCCCTATATAATTATGATGAAGATAAATAGTGCTTTCCGCGGAAAATCTGTAGGCTGATCTTGCCTTCCATTTTGACGCGTATGCATAACCAATGACCTTATTGTTTTTTTCAAATACCAACCACGGATAGTCCTTCAATACCTCTCTCACTCGCGCCCACATTTCAATGGGCTGCACATCTTCTTCCTCAAAAGTGATCGTAGTAGTCCTAACATAGAAATTATAGATTTCACATATCTCCGCGGTATCATATTCTTAGATTTTTCTAATCATTTTGTGTCAACTGAAAATTTGCCATTGTTTTAGTGTGTAAAGCCAAAGAAACATTAACCATTGTCCGATCAGCAACATCCTCCACCAGGAGAGCAGGAGCCGCTTTGAGAAGGGTTCGATGTAGTTTTGTTCACTTTTTCAGGACCTGCACCACATTTATCAGAAGCCAAACAATTCGTTTTTTTCGCGTTCAGAATGAATTCATTTCCATTGAAGGTTAGGCCATATTTCCCTATGGTATCTGACTGGTATTCCACCTCAATTTCTAGATCTTCCATCCCTAATACCTTTTCTGATAAGTTGATAATTTTCAACAATTTTTGAGGCTGTAATCTGTGATCATAATCATTTGCATCCCATAGTTGTAAATTGGCAACCTTCTCCATCCTTTCTGTTCCACGGCAATCGATGAAGTGCTTACTTACTACTCCAACCTCAGTGACGTGGAAATGCTCTGGCACTAAGCCGCCGCTTTGAAGCCGAAAATTTACAGACTCTAATTCTGTCAGGTATTCTTTTATCTCTGATACTTTCATTTGGTAATTGGTTAACAACAGTTCTTTTTTTTCTTTAATGCTGAGGAGATACCAGCAAAGTAACTTTGCAGGATGCTAACGGCGGT
This sequence comes from Cytophagaceae bacterium, assembly GCA_036386935.1. GTDB lineage: Bacteria > Bacteroidota > Bacteroidia > Cytophagales > Cytophagaceae > DASVUU01. Next base: position 3,219 of record DASVUU010000166.1, read on the forward strand.
TTCATCGATGCAGTAGCAGATGGCATTACCCTCGATATTCCCTTTGATGAGTCCTGCATTCTTTAACTCTTTTAAGTGCTGAGATACCGTAGCCTGTGCCAGGGGTAGCTCGTTTACTATATCCCCACAGATACAGCGCTCCGCCTTTAGCAAATAGTCTATTATTGCAACCCTTGCGGGATGTCCCAAGGATTTGGCAATTCTTGCAATCTTGTTTTGTTGCTCAGTGAAATTTTCGGTTTTTGTAGTACCCATACTTTATTGATATATTGCAATGATACGATAAAGATTTGAGCATTCAACTAAAATGAAGGAAAATGTCGAACTGCTTAGATGATTATAGCTTATTGATTGAATAGGAAATCCGCAAAGGGAGTAGAGCTGAAAGCTTTCCAACCTCAAGTGCATTATATTAGTTTGAAAATAGGCGGCCCTTATCTGTTGAAGAAGCTTAGCGACATTATAAAATATTTAGCTTCAAAGTTCCAGCCTTTCAGGAGGAGCACCAATCATTTATTAGACGTAGTTACCCAATCTTGAGCGCAAAACTTTTTGAGTTCAAATTAAAAAAGAAAAGTAGCGCTAGAACTCTTCAACAAAGGGTTTTCCTTCAAGCCAGGCTGCCATATTTAATACAAGGAAATTCCAATTTTGAAACCCTTTGTTAAGCACCGGGGCTCCGTTTTCTGGCAGATAGTATTCATGTAGTGCTCCAGATCGTTCAAAATCTTTTCCAAACAAGATTATAGATTTTTCGGCAAGTTTTTTTGCATCATCCACAAAGCCATACTTGACAAGGCCCTTCCAGACCATATAGTTCGAGACGCCCCAGACGGGACCCAACCACGACGATGGATTGCCCGATGCTTTTACATTGTACATTTTTTCTAGCTTCGATAAAGTGCGAATCCCAGCGGGAGCGTTGAAGGTTTTTTCGTTTCTAAGGTTTTCTTCCACTATTCGTTTCGCATGCTCTGGTGTAGCCACATCGGCCCACATAGCCATAAAGCCAGACCAGACACCGATTCTTTGAATGAGGCAGTCATAGCTTCTTGGACCGCCAGAGTGTAGTTCCCAATACAATTCTGGTTTTTTGTAGGGAAGTAGATTAAGGTCTACACTGTAATAAAATCCATCTTTTTCATCCCAACAATGTTCTCTTATTTTTTCTTTAAGGACCTCAGCATCTCTTTTATACAGGATACTTATTTCACCCAAGTTTAGCCGCTGTGCAAGATAGGACATGGCCAAAAGCTCTTTATACATTAGACAATTCAGATAAATAGAACCAGAGCTGGCAGGAGGACGAAAATACGTGCTGGGGTCATTATCGACGCCGATACCATGGTCGGTCTGCCAATAGACAAGTCCAGTCTCCTTATGTCTGTGGTGATTGAGATAGTTATTGACAAAAGTTTGCATCTCGTAAAACTTTTCCCCGATCCAACTGGCATCTCCATTATTTAGTTTTGTGAGAAAGGCTGCATGCTGTGCAAGCACTGGTTTATGCATGTTATCTCCGAACGAATTCTTTGGCATTTGCTCCGACCTAGGTTTAAAACCCCTGTTGATCATGATTGGAATCCATCCATCGAATCCACCATAATTCAAAAAATTTAGAACTGAGCCCTGCTCATATTTTATTGCTTCCTCTTTGTCTTTTTCGGAGCCAGATTCAAGAAGATTTTGCCTTAATGCAATATTGCTCAACCAGGAATCCCAATCCCAAAGCTGATCTTGGTATTGACTGCTACCAGGGGCAAGAAATGGATATTTGAAGGCACCTCCTTCTTTTCGGTACATCCCTTTTAATTCTTTATGAATAAATTGTCTGCAGATTTTGATATACTTTTTGACATCGCCCCCAGAATCTTGAAGGGAGACGTTAGGAGTGGCTGCATTATTTTGAGCAAGCACATAGGCACTAGTTAGAAAGGTATAGACGAAGAGATAGATTTTTAAGCGTAGCATAGGAAAATCAATGGGAAATTTTGTGGTTTTAGGTCGGGTTAGATAAGTGAGATATGCCTAAGCCGATTGATACAGATTACACCTTTATAGTTAGAAAGAAATTTAAATTTTCCTTAAAGCTAAACATAACTTGCTAATTTATCGAGCTCCTCAACAAACAAATTACTGGTGTTTCTTTTATCTAGCGACGAGCGCTGTAAATAAGATAGCAGTCTCTAATGGTCGGATTTTATGTCAGCCCAGCCATTTGTTTGAAGAGTTTAGGAAATTCAGATATTGTGTCAGACTTTTTGATAATATAACGGTTTTTTAATAAATATAAACCCGCCGAAAATTCAGCCTTTATCCTGTCAAATTCTTCAATTCCAATACGTTTAGGCGGTTATTCGTTGGCAATAGTGTTTTTTTTATTGATTGTTATAAGATTTCAGCAAATAGCTTGGCGAGGTCCGAAGCCAAAATAGAATAATTATAAAATCACCTTCCAATAGAATATTCTATCAAATGAGACCAACCATCTTTATGTTTCTTCTTTGTTTTTGTTTCGTCCATCAAAACAAGAATTTTCTTTTTGAACGTCCACAATGTCGCTAGCCTAAGATCTATTTCTTTGGCTAATTGTGTATTCGTTTTGGAAGCATCTGTTGAAGTACTAACATGATAAGTAACATAAAAGGCTTTCAATATCGGGAATTTTAACCTTTGAAAAAGCGTGTCAGTCGTCAGTGATTCGGTATATAAACACTTTCCACACCGTACAGATAAACACCCAGCCATAGGATATATTTGATACCCACACTTCTTGCACAAATAGCTCTGCTCAGGCTTCCACTTTAAACTAGCGAGGTATTGGAAACAGACGTCATCATTGGCGAAGATCTTTTGAAACTCATCAAAGTTCATGGTTTTGTGAAACACCCTCGCCTCTGAAATGCTTTTCACCTCAGTCTTCAATTCGATATTATGAAACTTTAGAACATCGTTCATTTCTCTGATTTGCTTCGTTCTTTCCGCTACCTTTATCTCCAATTCTTTGTTGAGCTGATCCTTCATTTGTTCTTTCTCTCTCATATTATCCATCATCTTCAAAACGGTTAGATCCCGGTCTTTTTTCAAATAATGATTTCTATAGGCAATAATGACCGCAAAAACAATTACTTCTAGGCTTGCTGAATTCAAAAATATATTGTAGTTATCAAAATAGCTTGGTGACAGATGAAGAAGTCCAAACTTTGGTAAAAGATGTATCACATTGCCAATAATGATTATTAACAAGCTACATCCGGCGAAACTACTTAATTTAACATTGTGCCTAAAGCCTTTTAATATCACTAGCATGATGAATAGCTGGATCAATAGGTCATACAGATGAAAGGCTCTTAAAAATTGTACGTCCTTAAAGACTCCCAAGTCAACTATCAAAATCAAGCCTCTTATGACAGCCAATGTGTAAATAGAATAAAAGTATCGCTTTGATCTCTTGCTGTATGCTAAATATTGATGGAAATAAAAAAGTAAGGAAAGGCTTATGCCGCCATTGGCGATGCCGTACAAACGATAGATGGAGTCCAGCGTATCAAACTCAAAAAAGGGGCTTAAATAAATAAAAATATTTCCACTAAAGACAAGACGGCTCATCAAGATCATGGTCGAGAAGATACCATAGAATAGGTACATTTTGTCCTTAAGGAAAATATAGAAAGTTAGACTGATTATTCCTGCAAGGAAACTGATGCCAATAAAGAAGTACTCGATAGAGAATCTTCGAAGAGAATCTTCTACAATCATCTTCGCCTCCGCTTCTTCGAAAAAGAAAAAGTAACCATGGAAACTTTTTATATGTAGCCAGCAAACCACTGGTGCTTTAGAGGTAGGAAGTTTGAGGTAGATATCAGGATGGTAGAGAGGGCGGTCTTCGAATTTCAGCGAAACTCCAGAATTGTAGTGATGCAAGCTATCATCTATCGCGTAATATAAATCGACTCTATTATGCAATATATAAGGAGCGAATAAGTAAAATTTGCTCTGTAGATCAGTATTGCAGTATTCAAACCGAAGCCAATATTCTTTATTTGATGCTGTGCCTTTGCCAGGTACATAAGCAGTATATGGGAGGTTTTCGCTCTGCATTACCTCCCTGACGGAATATTTTCTAGTTTCTTCTTTTAAAATGACAATATTTTTAAAAGTCCCTGCTTTTACATCAATACATGCAATCAGCAGGCAAGCAATGGCGGTGCCTATAACCCAAACGCAAGCATTGAAAGATTTTATTTTCATATCAAGAGATAGCTTCTAAACCGTATAAATTACAAATTGCTGACTTTCTTAACCCATTGCATCATACGTTTTTCTATAAAATAATGGTTTAAATATTAGCGTTTATATCGTATAATATTATTATTAAATAGCTAATAATCAAAGTATTATGTCGAATAGCGATTGGCAAATATAAGAATTCTTACTATAATTGTATTACCTAGGAATAGGTAAGCCCGGCAAGGGTATAAAAGTTGATAGCTACAATTAATAAATACAATGAAGGATAATTTGGTAAGGTGTTTAATCGCCGTCGTCAATACCCTATTTCTTTTTATAGGTTCTTCCTGCGATAGGAAAACGGAGAATGGCACTAAAGATATTAGGGTAATTATTGAAACCGATTCGATCACTAGTCAAATGAGAGCTGGAGTAGGAGTAAACTTTGCAAACCTTCAAGATTCCTTTCCCGTCGTTCAACTTGAACGTCAATATCGAAGTTATGCTGGGAGTACTTGGGGAGCTAACCCAGCGTTGGATGATTCGGCGTCGTGGAAGAAGGTATTTGGTTACGCCGATTGGCTGGGAATAGACTTAGCAAGGGTTTTTGTAACACGGAATATCTTTGAGCCTCAAAAGGGGAAGCTCGATTTTGATAATGTTGAAATGAGGTATTTGTACAAATACCTAGATTATTGCCAAAAAAATGACATAGACGTATTCCTGCAAAACTTCTTTAATAACGTGGCATGGCTAGCCGTGCCCTCAGCAGGCAATGATCCCATAAAAATTCTAAGAAGCGCACCAAATGATCTAGAAGCTTACACAGAGGGCTTGGTGACCTTGCTCAATCATTTGATTAAAGAAAAGAAATATACTTGTATTAAATACTTTTGCTTAACCAACGAGCCTTACGAAAACTGGTCATGGTATATTGGATCGTTTAATCCAGATAGATTTGCCTCGCCCGAACCAGCTTATAAGATGATGCATGAAAAGCTTATCAAAAATAAGCTCCCAGTGATGCTTTCTGGACCAGATGTTTCTATTTTCCTCTCGTCCAAAATAAATCCTTCCATGCCGGTTTTTGATTATTTCAAGTCCTTTGACATTCACTCTTATGTAACAAGGTTTGATTGGTGGGCAGATTCCACAATGACTTTCGAGGATGGCTCGAAGGGAGAAGTCAATAAGATCGAAGACACGGAAAAACAATATAGTTCTTGGGTACAAAGAGCCAAGAAAGAAAATAAACCGTTCATTGTTTCAGAGATGGGATCGTTTATGTATGGGTTTGGGGAAGATACCAATGGAATGTCAACCTACCCAGCACTTCTAAAGGACGTGGAGTCGGTTTTGCGGTATTCAAATATTGGAATGGATGGGTTTATGCGTTGGAGCTATTTAAATCGCGGAAACTTGGATGGACAATGGCAACTTGTAAATACCTGGGACATGAAGAAAAATGCTTTGTTACCAGCCGATGGAATTGCCCCACATAAGGTACCTTTCTATATGTGGGGAATGCTCTCCCGTTTTATACCGAAGCATGCCAACATATTAAAATCAACTGTCGAAGGAGGGAAGATAGGTCAACATCAACGTGTATTTGCAACCACCTATCAAAGTCCAGCTAATAAAAATTTGTCAATTTTCATCATAAACGATTCTGAAATCGAAATGGAGGTGTCCTTAGAGTTTAAGAAAAAATTAAATAATAAGACACTGTATAAATATTCTTTAAACAGGGACTTAATAGATCAACCAGATTTTAATTTAAATCCAAGTGATTTAATGGATTTTGACGGTTCCAATAGTAAGGTAAAATTATTACCTCAGAGCTTAGTGTTGTTGAGTACTTACAAACTAAACTCAGACCAAAAAGGAATAATCGTTGATTGAACTAAAACCAGTCTGTCACTTAAGCTTTCTATTCCTATCTAAGGTGTAAGGCATATTAATTAATCAGCATTTAACCCTAAGACATTCTAAGACTTAACATGTCAAATCGCTCTGGATGAACACCTCTAAAAAGGTTTTAGAGGTAAAATAAATGCTAATTCTTATAGGTTGTCGATAGATGTCAACTTCAAATTAATATGTATCCTACTATTGTTACTGGATCTTTTGTTTTATTTTTGTAGTATTCCGTTAAAAAATATGACTCTTTAATTAGAGCTATCATGAAAAAGAGATTTAATGGTTGGTTTAAAAGTTAAAGCTAGAAAAGAGCAGAAAATATTATG
>DASVUU010000167.1:0-4879 GCA_036386935.1 Cytophagaceae bacterium
TTGGGCTAAACGAAGGAGAGAGAATAATCAACCTGACTGGTATTAACGACGGTGAGCCAATAAAAAGTCAAGAATTAATGATGGCAGTAAAATCGCTAGATCCTACAGTAGCGATAGCTTCACTAACCTATGTTTCGCCCAATACAGAAGGAACTCTTAGAATAATACCTCAGAAAGTAGGAACAACAAAAATAAGAGTTCTGGTAAGAGATAACGGTGGACTGTCAGAAGGTGCGTCCGATTCCACCTATATTGAATTTACCGTAAATGTAAAACAGGTCAATGCATTAGTGCAGTCTGAGCGGAGTTTTATAAACGTGTATCCCAACCCTTCAAATAGTCAAATAACGGTAAGCTCTTCAGGAGTAAATATGGCAGAATTAACCATCTCTGATTTGAGCGGGAGGCTGCTTTTACAAAAAGATTTTGATACAGAAATTGGGTCTTCACAACTAGATGTGTCTAACTTAACTCCAGGCATTTATATATTAACAGCACGCGGAAAAGAAACAGTACTAGTGACTAAGTTTTATAAATTGTAATCATCGTCAACTACGATCTATATCTGCTGCCACAAACCTCAATAAACTCTATAATGGTTGGCTACAAAATCGGGGCGAGGATGTCCTTAAAACACTTTGTCCATGGATTAGTATAGTCTTTTTAAGAGGTGAATTTGAACGACGGAGATCTATTTATTTCGCAAACGTAAACCAATTAACATTAAATAATCTGCCATAGGCATCTCCACCCTCTCCCTTAGCTACTATATAAAGGTCGTGAACGCCTGTCGCGTTGCTTATATTACCTTTAATCTCGTTGTAATAAGTGATCCAATAGGTAAAGCCAACATTTGCAGATCCTATCAGTCTGCCGTCTGGACTGTCTAATCTAAACTCAACTTTTGCATTCTTTACTGCACTATTTTCGCAGCTGGCCGATATTTTGAAAGATTTTCCCCCATCTCCAAAATCAATATCCTTAAACATTAAATAACCATTATTTTTTAATTTAAAATGGAAGTCTTGTTTGATACCTCTTTCTTCAAAAGCATCTTTTCTTTCAAAAAACTCCTCAGCCTCTCGTTTATAAACAAATGCATCATACACAACCTTCATCTTTTGTCCAGGTGCAATTCCCTTGTCCATCTTAGGAAAGATTGGTTGAAGGCTTCCATCCTTATTTATTTTTAGTTCAGTCATGGCTATTTGCCTATGCTGCATCCCTTTATAAGGTAACTGGTAGGCGAGCGCCCATTTGTCTTTATATTTTGAAATATACGCGGCATTATTACATGAAGCCGAGTCATAGGGATAGATGAGATGCTTAGGGTTTTTGTATGGACCCATTAGGTTGTCCGATACACAATACTGGATATAAGGACCAAACGGTTCATCTCTCCTGAAGTAATTGTTTTTCTTACCTTCCCAGTCTTTGTAGCTTAAATAGGTAAGGTAGTATTTAGAATTAATTTTCGTGATAGACGCTTCCTCAATAAACTCAGTTGCCTCACCGCCTTTGAGAGGAACGTCGATTTCGTGAATTTTCCCGTCCATCTCTTTCATGTTCTTTTTCAACTTTACAATGAAAAGTCTAAACTGCCCAAAATAGAGATAGGGGATGCTGTCCTTGTCGAAGATAACGGTAGGGCTAATAATGCCAAATTTTTGTCCTTCTCTTTCTACTGGAATACCATGGTCTAATAATGTTTGTTCTGTAATAAAGGGTGTCTTCAACACATCTTTATAAGGACCGTCAGGCTTATCTGCTTCCAAGACTCCGATACAGAAATTGTCCTTTCTGACTGTTACGTAGGCATAAAATTTTCCATTTGCTTCAATTCCTGCATCGCTATCCCAAACAGGAAAGTCAGTCACCCAGGGAATATCGTGAATGCTAAATATCGAACCATGGTTTTTCCAGTTGAGGAAGTCAGTAGTGCTATAGGCGTGATAATCCATGATATTGTGCCAATGATCTTCTGGGCCAATAAACTTTGTCGAGGATTGATCATGGCAAACGAAGAGCCAATACCTTCCATTGATAATATGAGCTGTTGGATCAGTATTGAAAAGGTAATCTGGGGTAAGGAGTTGTTGTGCCCTCACGTTTTGAGAAAATACGAAGAGAGCTAAAATTATTTGTAAATTTCTCATCGCGTATAAATATGGCCTTTTCATTGATTTTGGTGAAGTTGATGGAAGTGGCAATTTTGAGTACATTGGTTTTTTTTTATGAGCACTTTAGCTGCTAAGTATTACCGATCATTGTTTTCAAATTTATTTTTAATAATTCTTGGAGGAATTGTGTTGGATTGCAGAACATAGCAAGGTGTCCCGCATTAGATATTGGAACAAACTTTTTTTTAGGCGAGATAATCTCCTGAAAATATTTTTCGGCACTAACATAGGGTGTGATGCAATCGTCTTTACCTTGAAAAACATAAATCGGTACATTAAATTCAATGCCGAGCTGGTCAAAATCAAACGTTAGGAGTTCCTTATATATCTGTTCCATAGCGTATTTCATGCCTTGATCCATAAGTTTTATGTCTTGCATGCTGTAATCAGCGTCGTACATAATTGCTGGCAACATTAGGTCGTACACCATATTAGGGGCGGTTTTACAATTAGCGATGCCAACCTTCATTAACTTACCATATTGCTCAATCGTCCAATTGTGGCGATTTTCACCAATTGCCTTTAGAAACTTCGTGCTTTTAGTATCCTTACAGTTTTCGGTATTTTTCGTTATTTGGCGATAGGCGTCATCTATTCCACCTGGACTGTTTTGATCAGTGCCCACATATGCTGCAAACAGCCCAGGCTCCTGTTTTATCATTTTTAGCGCAACAAGACTACCAACAGAACTTCCAACTAGGAGAAGTTTGTCTTTTTTCAGGTAATCTAACATGTAATTTGTTAACGCGATGCCATCTTTTGCTAGAATGTCAAATGTGATTTTTTGCGAGGTGCCGTTTTTCTTAAACGTCTTCCCACTTCCTGCCTGATCCCACTGGACGATTGTAAAATATTTTTCCCATTCCAATAGCCAAACGTTAAATGGCGTGTAGGATGAACCAGGGCCTCCATGAATTATCAATAAAACAGGGTTTTCTTTGTGACATCCTCTAATCGTCACATATTGCTCAAATCCGTTTATACGTAGAAACTTTTTCTCGTAAACACCTTCTGCACTTTGTTGATTTAACTTTTTGTTATTACCTCTTTGTTTGAAGGGTCTTGCAACCATTGCCAGGAAAGGATTTGCCATATATTTAAATCAATAATTGTAGGTATAAGGACAAAAATACTATAATTATGAGGTAAGAGTCGCGAAAAAAACAAAATTAAGCGCCTTCATTAAGAGATTCCGTCAGTCATGGGGTTGTCTTAATAAATAGCGCTTCTTTCTCACAAAAAAAAGACAAATTAGCTATCCTTATATTTTAAATAATTTACTAGTGTATGAAAAATTTATTAATGGTCTACCTAATCTGCCAGGTGACATTTGCTTACACCCAATTAAAGGACACTTCCGTTAAAAGAATCAAGGACGAAATAGAGCTGTTATCTAAGTCCGAGACCATAAAATACGGGTACCTTGGTGTCTGTATCAGTAAAATGAACGCAGACAATAATATTGTTGAATACAACCACTCCAAGACCTTCGTCCCCGCCTCTAACCTCAAGCTCTTTACAACAGCCACCGCGCTCGACATCCTAGGGGAAAGCTTTGTCTTTGAAACAACTATAGAATATGAGGGGGAAGTGAAAAATGGCAAGCTCACAGGTAATCTCAATATTATTGGATCCGGTGATCCTACCTTAGGTTCTGAAAGGTTCAAAGACTATCCTGATTACAAGGCGCTCATCAAACTTTTTGTGGCCAAAATAAAGGCAGCAGGCATCGCAGAGATAAAGGGGGATATTGTGTCAGATGCGTCTGTTTACGAATATAATTCCATACCTGATTTTTGGGTATGGGGAGACATGGGTAACTACTATGGCGCAGGTGCCTTTGGCCTAAATATCAATGAAAATCTATACACAATTTTTTTCAAGCCTGGCGAGAAAGAAGGTGCACCCGCAACTGTTGCAAATACAGAACCGAAGATTAATTTGCTAGACTTTAAGAACGAAGTCCTTACCGGCAAAGAGAATAGCGGAGATAATACCGTTATTTACGGTGGGGCCTTAGAAAACAATAGGTACATGAATGGTACTATTCCTAAGGGGAGTAATTTATTTCCTGTAAAAGGATCTATTCCTGATCCGCCAGCCTTCATCGCAAGCTTACTGTACAATGAACTAATCGGGGCTGGCGTCAAGGTTTCAGGTGGACCTAAGAGGGCTGTAGATAATTCCAAAGTAGTAGGTCGCAAAATTGTCTATTCTCATGCCTCTCCGCCACTTAAAGCTATCATTGAGAAGACTAACGTTTATAGCATCAATCTGTACGCAGAAAGCCTATTAAAACAAATTGCCTACAAGAAGACAGGAAAGGGGACAACGAAAGAAGGAGTGAAGGCTGTCACAGAGTATCTAGCATCCAAAGGAATCAGCAAAGAAGGACTATTTATATATGACGGCAGTGGACTATCTCCCACAAACGCTTTGACGCCCCTTCATCAAACTCAATTGCTAAAGGCGATTAGGAAAGAAAATTACTTTGATGCTTTCTATAACTCACTTTCTGTGGCAGGTGTCTCCGGTACACTTAAAAAGCTTTGTAAAGGTACCGCCGGTGAGAACAATATTAGAGGCAAGAGCGGCAGTATGGAAAAGGTACTTTGCTATACCGGCTATGTGAAAGGTAAGTCGGGAGAAACCTATGTGTTCTCGATCATGGCAAATGACTTCAGCGGCAGCACAAGTGG
>DASVUU010000168.1:0-2934 GCA_036386935.1 Cytophagaceae bacterium
CTGCCCGAGAATCAGCCCCATCGTGCTGATGTTGCAAAAATGCAAGTCCATAGCAGTGCTCGGAGACAAGGAGTAGGGGAGGCTCTTTTGAAGCAGGTTGAAGTAGAAGCAAAAAAGGCAGGAAGAACCCTGCTTGTCTTAGACACAGCCACAGGTAGTGATGGATTTCGACTCTATTCGAGGGCATGTTGGCAAAAGGTAGGCGATATCCCAGCCTATGCCCTGTGGCCAGATGGCACGTTATGTAGCAGTACCTATTTTTATAAATCCTTGGTGGAAAAGGAGTAAATTAAGTAGCTTTCTAAGTGAAAGTATTGGAGGATTTTTAGTTCATTCCGCAAATATTCAAGGGAACTTAAAGATAAAATTTTAGAAATATTTCATGATTCATTTAAGTAAACTAGAACAGAGCGATTTTGATACGTTTAAGGCTTGGGTTAGAAATAAAGATGAATTACTCCAATTTGCTGGATCTATATTTCAATTTCCAGTTACCGATGAACAATTATTAAAGTATATTACTGACGAACGAAGGGTAGTCTTTAAGGTAGTTCTAACGGCAACCAATGAAATGATCGGAAATGCTGAACTTAACTATGAAAACCTTATCCCAAGGCTCTCAAGAATATTGATAGGAGATATGACTAATAGGAACAAAGGCCTAGGCAAACAAATTGTTAATAAGATGCTTGAAAAGCTTTTTATAGAAGATAATTTTCTTCAAGCGGATTTGAATGTTTTCGATTGGAACGCTGCGGCTATTAAATGCTACCAACAGATTGGATTTACAATCAACCCCGATATCATAAACAAACAATGCAATGGTGAAAAAATATGGACAGCAATAAATATGAAAGTTCTAAAAGATAACTGGATGGAGGCAATACATAAAAATCGACACCACTAGTACAAATATTACTGATATTTTTATGAAGGATCATATGAAAACGACGAAACGATTTTTAACAATACTTTTTTCTTTCTTTTCCGCGACACTTTGCGTTGCTCAAAATGAAATTACAATAGGGACGAGAGACACTTTATATTCTGAAATTTTAAAAGAAAAAAGAGAGTTCTGGGTAAGTGTCCCATCCAGCTATAACAAGACTGTATTAGAAACGGAATATCCGGTAGTTTATGTTTTAGATGGCCCTTCTCATTTCCTTTCTCTAGTTGGAATGATAGAAAGATTTAGCAATAACATTGGAAATGAAGTCTGCCCGCCAATGATCGTCGTGGGATTAGTTAACACCGATAGAGATAGAGATTTTATTCCCACTTTCGAAAATGATAATTTTAGCAAATTTCTAAAGAATGAACTGATACCTTATATAGATAAACACTATCCTTCTAGACCTTATCGAACCTTGATAGGTCATTCCCTGGGCGGGCTGAGAGTGGCACATACCGCCATTTACAGTAACGAATTATTTAATTCATATATAGCCATTGATCCAAGCTTAGGCCATGATAAAAACAAATGGTTTAACAGCGCAATGCCTGATATTGAAAAATTACAATTAAAGAAAAATAGACTTTTTATTGGGATGGGACAGACCATGCCATTTAACATGGTAAAGGATACTGCATCAATCAAAAAGGATTTAAGTGATCACTCTAATCATATGCGTGCTATAATGAAATTCTCTGAAATAGTTGCAAGGAAGAATACGAATTTTAAGTGGATCTACTATCCTGAAGAAACACATCAAAGCTTAACTTAAATTGCGACCTATGATGGATTTAAATTCCTGTTTTCGTGGTATAAGAATTGTTCTTGAGATTTAATATTCGACAAGGATACGAAACCGCTGTCAGCCGTCGCAATATATAAAGATTATTACCAAAGGATCTCGGATAATCTCGGATACAAGGTGACTTCGCCAGATAATTCTGTCTTAGTGGAATTTCTTTTTTTTCATAAAAATCAAAAAGAAAAAGCTTTAGCCTTCGCTGAATACAATTATGAATGCTACCGGAATAGTGTTGCTGCAAAAAATTTGCTTGAGCTGGTCAAGACTGAGATGCAAAAAAAGTAGGATTGAGCTTGACTATCGGTTTACAATGACATGGTAGTTTTAAGTAATGTAGCTGTTTCGTCATAACTCACCTTGGATTTATGAACTATTTTCGCTTCCAATTTTTATTGCAAGATCTATGCGAATAGATTTATATTTTACTAAATAAGTATTTACCGTTAGATATGATAAATTGAAATTAGAAGATAATATTATTCATTCGCAATCAAGGATAATTGGGTTTGACTTAGCGCGGGCTTACGCGATATTTGGAATGTATATAGTCAACTTTAATTTCAGCTTTGGCTCAATCATGGCACCAACCGAGCCAATAGGAAGATTTCTAAACATCTTTGCGGGAAACTCAACGGCAATTTTTATTATTTGCGCTGGAATAGGCCTTTCGTTTATGACTAATAGAGATGACTACACCGCGCAAGAGAAGGCAAATCTCAAATCACGGATATTGAAGCGTTCTTGGTTTCTATTCGCACTCGGCTTGTTGCTCTATAACTGGTGGCCAGGCGATATCTTGCACTTCTATGGTGGATACATGCATTTTGCAGCTTTTTTGTTGTTTGTTCCTAGGAGGTATTATATCGTAGGGGCAATCTCGGCAATACTCGTTTTTCATTTGCTGCTTTTAGTTATTCCTATTAATACGAGCTGGGACTTTACTACCTATAAATATCTGGATTTCTGGACACCGGTTGGCTTCCTAAGAAATACCTTCTATAATGGTTGGAATTCAATGTTTCCTTGGCTTTCGTTTTTTCTTACAGGCACGTGGTTAGGGAGATTAGATTGGAAAAGTAAGAGTCTTAAAAAGAATCTTTTTATCGTCGGTTTAATAATATTTATTGCTTTCCAATTTCTCCGCCTTTTAGTAAAGAAGGGCTACTTTAGTCCGTTTTGG
>DASVUU010000169.1:0-3562 GCA_036386935.1 Cytophagaceae bacterium
TTTCATCTGATGAATTACAACCATTTGCAGACTTAGAATTCAACGTAAGGACAACCCGCTTTGAACTTTTGTCATTGGTACCGGGAGTATATTCGCCTCTTAGGTTTGTATTGTCATTATTTGAAAAGGTACCATCTCCGCTTCTACTCCATTCACCTGGTATGTTGCTGGAGATTGAACCCGTTAATTTTACGACTGAATTATTACTACAAACCGACACATCCGGTCCCGCAGAAACAACTGGAGCATCTTTAAATGTGATTTTCAAGGTGTCTATTACCTCTTTACATCCTGATCCTATATCAGATTTTAAAAGTAGAAAAGCAGTTCCTGCATCCTTGTCAGCTTGGGATGGATTGTATTGTGTAGAAAGAGAAGTTGGTGATACAAAAGTACCAGATCCTAGACTGGACCACCTTCCGGTTGTAACTGTTCCTGTGATAGTACCAGTTACGTTTAAAGAGTTGGTTGACTTGCATTGCTCCTGGTCTGAGCCAGCGTTGACTATAGGTGCTGGAATAATATTTACGGTCAGGGGGGTGCTACTAACTGCATTGCAATTGCCGTTGTCTGTACTTCTAAGAGTAAAGGTTAATATTTGAGCCGTCCGGTCTGTCGGGCTTAGTAGGTACTTTGCATTAAGAACGTTTGCTGAAGGGCTAAAGACCCCGTTACCACTAGATGTCCAAGTGCCTGTTCCCGAAACAGCAGTGCCTACCGCATTGGTTACCGTAACTTTTCCATCTAATTGAATCTCTAAGGCGTTGCTGCAGATGGTTTGATTTGGCCCAGCTGTGACTACGGGAGCAGGATTAAGAATAATATTTAAACTATCATCTGTTGAGCAGCCCGTTACGGTAGACCTGGAAGTCAAAATAAGTAACAAGGTATCATCATCCTGAGATAAATCAGGGGTATATTTAGTTGTCAAATTTAGGCTATTGCTAAACCTTCCACCGAAATCGGTAGACCATTTATAAGTATCACCATTCGATACTGTGCCTTGTAATTGTACCTCCGCATTGTTTCTGCAAATCCGTTGATTGGGTCCAGCATTTACAATGGGGGCTTGTAACAAACGGATAATTAGGTCATCAGATACTTCTGGACAGGTTCCAGAGGCTAATATTTTAATTTTTAAATCAGCTCTACCTGCCTTAATTTCTGCATCACTTGGCTTATACGTTGTCGTTTTGCTTGAAGGATTAGAAAATGTACCTCCCCCAGACCATATTGGTGTTGAGGTAGCTTTCGCTTCTAAAGTAATAATAACCGATGTACATTTCAATAAATCTGGGCCCGCATCTACTTCAGGCTTCGGTGCAAGTTTAATATTAATTGCTTTTTCAACATTACAAGAATTATTTTTAGACACCAATCTAAGAGTTACTAACCCGGATGTTTTGTCTTGACTTGTAAACTCATAAGTAATATTTTGTACGTTCCTTGACGTCAGGGTTCCTTGGCCACCTAACCACTCAATTGGCGTATTTGAGGGTGAGACTTTCGCCTTTATTGAAATTGAATTTTGAATTCCACAAATCGTAGTATCAGTTGCAAGAGTGATAACAGGCGAAGGCGTAAAGGTTACAATCATTGTATCTCTTTTAAGACAAGATGTCGCTCCAGCCTCCAAAACTAAGAATGCTTTTCCCGAGCTTTTATCAGCGTCCGAAGGCTCATAGGTTGCTATAAGGCTAGTAGAATTAGTCCATTTACCTCCGTTTCCACCCAACCATTTAAATGTACTATTTGTCGGCGTCACCGTGCCTTTTACAATAATCGAGCTTGCAGAACTACACACTGTGGTATCATTCCCTGCCTTTACAACAGGAGCTTGTAACATCGTTATCTTCATCTCCTTTGACTGAGCCGGACATGAAGCTGTCGCCGGGATTTCAAATTTTAAAATTATGCTGGAAAGTGCTTTTTCAGCTTCGGTGAATCGGTAAACTGCCTTTGGGTCACTCTCAGGTGAAGAGGGATTATTAACAGAGGAGAATGTCCCACCCGTGGTGCTTTTCCATTTGCCTACAATTGTAGTGCTATTTAACGTTGCATTTAATTGCGCAGTTGATGCTGTGTTACAAATAGTTTGATCAGGCCCCGCACTAAAGTCTATAGATTTATCGAAGGATAGTTTAATAGTCTCAGACAGAATTGGGCAATTGCCTTTCGCAGGAATTGCATATTTTATATCAACCGTAGTGAGGTTTGAACTTTGAGGTAAGGTAAATTTAGTAGTTGCACTTTTAGACTGAGAACTAAAGCTGCCTTCTGCCGGCACAGAAGACCAATCACCTAAGGTTCCATCACTCACCGTCGCTGATAAGCTAACAGCACTTCCACTACAAACATTTTTATTCCCACCTAGGTCGATGGTAGGACGTGGTGTGAAAGAAACTTGAATACTTGACGTGGCTGGACCACAACCATTGGTTGAGGTTGGGACCGCTTTTAAAGTAAGGGTAATGGGACTAGTAGGAAGAGTTGTGGGTGTAAATGAAGTTTTTAAGGTTGTGTTATTGGGAGAATAGGTTCCAGGTGTTGTAGTGGTCCATTCTGCAGTTGTCCCTGCGCTTATCTGACCATCTAGATTTACCGTTGCGCCACAGGCACTGGCAGGATTCGCTGTCGCGGTAGGTGGGGCGGAGGAAGTGATTGACCCACTGATAGAGGTGTTGCATTGAGCATAATCTTTATTTTCAACAAGTGTACTTATGGTCACAGGATCCCTTTTAAGAGGATCAGTTGACGTCGCAAATTTGTAAATGGCATCTGGACCAGTTGGACCCGTGATGTCTTGTCCAAGTGAGTTTATGAACTTACCAGTAGCGGCGAGCCATTTTATAGTCGAATTTGTGGGTGAAGCAATTGCTCTCAAATGGACTGTATCTTTAGTAATACAAATTGTACGAGTGACGTTTGAAGTAACGGCTGGTTTGTCATAAAAGAACAGCGACACAGTATCTGATACCTGCGCACAGGACCCGGAGGCAGGAACTGTAGCTACAAGTTTCACAGATCCCGCACTTTTATCTGCATCATTGGGGGTATAATAGACCTTATTGTTTTCGATGGAAAAAGGATTGGTGGTGGAGGTTCCTTTAGACAAAGTGGACCAGGTAGCATTCTGAGTTGAGCTGCCCCCCGCTAATTCGACTTTCGAAACTGGATTACAGAGTTTTTGGTTATCTCCGGCCTCTACGGTAGGGGCTTGTTTGAATTCCACCGTAGCAGTTTTCGTCGTGGAAGGACAACTTCCGCTTGCTGGGCCAGTATAGGTAAATTCCAATGCAGTAGGGTTGGAGGAGGAATTTAGTGTAAAGGTTGTACTTTGACCACTAACTGGGCTAAAGCTACCTGCATCAGCCAGTGATGCAGACCAACTACCACCGGAAATGTTTGCACTGAGGTTTACAGATTTAGCGCATACGGTGGTAGGGGCAGTGATCGTAATCGTCGGTGGGGTTGCCAAGGTGATTTCATTACTTCCCAGTACTTCACAGGTTCCATTCTTGATACTGTAGCCAATTATTGCTTTGCCTGCAGACTTTTCGGC
>DASVUU010000170.1:0-4443 GCA_036386935.1 Cytophagaceae bacterium
ACACTACGACCATAATATGTCGGGAGTATTCTTCGAGGAGCTTAACATTAGTGCACCACGCTATAATCTCCATGTTGGGTCTGGCTATCATGGAAAACAAACCGGTGAGATGCTGATTGGTATAGAGGAAGTGTTAATTGAGGATAGGCCTGATGCAGTGCTGGTTTACGGAGATACAAATTCCACTCTAGGAGCGGCACTTGCCGCATCGAAACTCAAAATACCCGTTATCCATGTAGAAGCTGGCTTACGGTCTTTTAACAAAAACATGCCCGAGGAAATAAATCGGATTGTTTGTGACCACGTTTCCTCATACCTTTTTGTACCAACAGACACCGCATTGAAGAATTTAATTAGTGAAGGATTTAGATTAAATGGATCTGACGCCGTAACAATCTCTAGTCCAAGAATTGTAAATTGTGGAGATGTGATGTATGATAATTGTCTTTTTTATTCCAAAAATAATGAGGAGGGTAGAAGGGTTCTTGGAAAATTTAATATAAAGGGAGAATATTGTTTGGTTACAATTCACCGAGAATCCAACACCGATAATACAGAAGATTTTAAGGCAATTATAGAGGCTATTTTAGAAATATCGATTGAGCAAAATATTCTTTTTGTTTTTCCGATTCATCCACGAACTCTCAAAAAGCTGAATTCATTAGAGGTGAATTTTTCTTCACGGGTACACCATAATAGAAACATAAAGTTGATTGACCCAGTATCCTTTGTGGAGATGAATATTCTTCAAAAAAACGCTGATCTGATAATCACTGACAGTGGCGGCGTACAGAAAGAGGCATATTTCTTAAAAAAACCTTGTATAGTACTCAGAGAAGAGACTGAATGGGTTGAATTGATGGGGAATGGATCGAGTGTATTGACTGGGGCTAATAAGAAGCGTATTATTGACACCTTTCATGATTTTTCATCCAAGAAGGATTTTATTTTTCCAGAGTTGTTCGGTAAGGGAAATGCTGCAGAGATTATTTGTGAAGAATTGATCAAGTCATTGTAGTGAACGGCATAGTTGGAAATAAATACCTAATTATCCTCGCAGGCCCCACGGCGGTAGGTAAAACATCTATCGGTATTGAATTGGCAAAATTTTTTGATTGCGAAATAATTTCCGCGGATTCACGTCAATTTTATAAAGAAATATCAATTGGAACAGCGAAGCCTTCGCCCCAGGAGCTGGATGCCATCAAACATTACTTTATCGACTCGCATACCATAAGCCAAGAATATAGCGCGGGAATGTATGAGAAAGATGTATTGCAACTTTTGGAGAGAATATTTTCCATAGATGACATCTGCATAATGGTGGGAGGGTCTGGCTTATTTGTACAGGCCGTCGCGTCAGGTTTTGATGAGCTTCCCGCTATTGATCTCCAAATAAGGGAAGATTTGAATAAACAATTCAAGGAGGAGGGTCTGGAAAATTTACTCATAGAACTGAAAGGAAAAGATCCAGCATACTATGATTTTGTAGATATCTCAAACCCCCTAAGGATAATTCGAGCTTTAGAAATTATCCGTGCAACTGGTATACCGTACTCGGACCTCAGGAAAAGAAATCCTAAACCGCGGCCTTTCTCAATCATAAAGGTAGGCTTAGAGCAAGAGCGTATTGACTTGTATCATAAGATAAATCTAAGGGTAGACCAAATGGTTGAGGCGGGATTATTAACGGAAGTAAAGAGTGTATTGGAATACCGAGAAAAGCCTGCGTTAAAAACCGTAGGCTACACTGAGATTTTTGATTTCTTGGATGGAAGGTATACTTGGAATGAAACGGTTGAATTAATCAAGCGCAATAGCCGACGCTATGCAAAAAGACAACTGACCTGGTTTAAAAAAGACAAGGAGTTTACCTGGTTTTCACCAAACCAAATTCAGGAAATTAAAAATTTTATAAGGGATAGGATGGAAGCATCAATGCTTAAATGATATTGACCTCCGTTTCAAGTTCAATTCCGAATTTCTCTTTCACACTTTTTACGATCTCTTGAGAGAGCGCTTTTACCTCACTGCCGTTTGCCCCTCCATGATTGACCAATACCAAGGCTTGATTTTTATGGACTCCTGTGTTTCCTACCACTTTTCCTTTCCATCCACATTGTTCGTTAAGCCATCCAGCCGGAACTTTTACATAACCAGGCACAGTATTGAAGCTTGGTATTTCTGGGTATTGATCTTTTAGCTTTAAGTATTGTGCTTCAGGAATTTCTGGATTTTTAAAAAAACTGCCGGCATTCCCAATTTGGGCGGGATCCGGCAACTTGCTTCTTCTGATTTTGCAGACTGCTTCACTAATGCTTTTAACCGTTGGTTGCTTTACTCCCATTTCCTCCAAAGTTGTTTGTATGGCGCCATAAGAGGTATTGAACTTGGGCTGTTTATTTAGTCTAAAGTCTACCGAAGTTATGATATATTTTCCCTTCAAAGATTTCTTAAATACGCTCTCCCTGTATCCAAAATGACAAGCATCCTTGTCAAAGGTTTCAAGTTCACCGGTTTGAATATTTAAGGCTTCCAGGCTAACAAACGTGTCTTTTATTTCAACTCCATACGCTCCTATATTTTGCATTGGAGAGGCCCCAACAGTACCAGGAATTAACGAGAGGTTTTCTATACCACCCAGATCCCTTTCAATAGTAAAAAGAACTAGGTCGTGCCACACTTCGCCTGCTCCAGATTTCACAATTATTGAATCAGAGGTTTCCCCAACTATTTCTATCCCTTTTATTTCATTTTTAAGAACTACCCCATCAAAATCCCTGGTCAAAAGCATGTTTGATCCACCCCCAAGAACAAGCAGAGGGTTTTGCTTTACCTCTTGAGACTGCAGTATTTGTTTAAGCTCATCAACAGATCCAAAGACGGAGAACAATCGAGCCGTAGCGTCAATCCCAAAAGTATTATATGGTCTTAGGGAAACATTAGAGATAAAACTGGAATTCATAAAAGAGTAATAAAAGATTTAATTGATATTTGGATACAAGCTTGACATACCTCCATAAGCTAAAAAGATTTCTAAAATTTTCATTTGTCCTCTAAATCAATTTATATTACACCGGAAAATTTTGACCAGTCAGTATTATGGATATAATGAATGATAACGCTAATAGGAGCAGTCATCCCACAGTTAGTTACACTTTACCGCTTATCATTATTACTACTTTGTTTTTCATTTTTGGTTTCGTCACAAACTTAAATGATATCCTTATCCCTCATCTAAAAAGGGCTTGCCAGCTCAATGACTTTCAGTCTGCGTTCGTACAATTCGCATTCTTCGGTGCTTATTTTCTCATGTCATTACCTGCAGGTGCGATATTAAAAAAAATTGGTTACAAAAAGGGAATTGTGCTGGGCTTAGTTACTTGTATGGTAGGTGCCTTGCTATTTTTGCCAGCAGCAAATTCTACAGAATATATTTACTTCCTTTTCGCACTCAGTGTATTAGCAACAGGTATAACATTATTGCAGGTGGCCGCAAATCCTTACGTGTCTGTACTTGGTCCGGCCCACCAAGCATCTAGTCGACTGAGTATTGTAGGAACATTTAACTCCATCGGAGCCTCTCTAGCCCCTCACATTGGAGGTATATTAATTTTATCAGGTATAGAATATTCTGCTTCTCAAATTCAGGCGATGCCTGATGTGACAAGGATGGCCTACTTAAATTCTGAAGCAGCCTTGGTTAAGACTCCCTATTTGGTCCTAGCAGGTTGTCTTTTGGTAATTGCATTATTGATCCATTTTTCTCGCCTCCCAGAGATTGAATTAGAAAAAGACGATATTTCGCAAGGCAACCTTAAGGGAAGTGTCCTGCAATATCGGCATTTGGTTTTAGGCATTATTGCAATATTTACCTACGTAGGTGCTGAAGTAGGAATTGGAAGCTTCATCATCCGATACGGCCAAAGCTTGTCTATTGAAGGATTCACTGAGCGCATGGGTTCGTCATTTGTAAGGAACTATATGATAGGAGCGATGGTGGGACGTCTGATTGGAATAGTAGTATTGCCAAAAGTAAGTACAGCCAAGGCACTTGCCTTTAATTGCGCCATTGCTGTCCTTTTGATTATTGTTTCGATACTCACCCAGGGTAAATTTGCATTGTGGTGTATAGTTCTAGTTGGTTTATGCAACTCCATTATGTGGCCAGCTATATTCCCCTTAGCTATCGAAGGATTGGGAAGGTTTACAAAGAAGGGTTCCTCCTTGCTTATTATGGGCGTTGTTGGAGGGGCCTTAGTCCCACTACTAATTGGTTTTGTTTCTGACCAAGCTGGGATCAAACTAGCTTTTATAGTGCCTGCTCTTTGCTACCTATTTATCTTGTATTACGGGTTAGTTGGTCATAAACCCACAAACTTGGTGAAACCATAATTGGCTTTTTTTGAAATTGCCACTGTTTTTATAGAAAATGCATGAGAA
>DASVUU010000171.1:0-2545 GCA_036386935.1 Cytophagaceae bacterium
TAGTCTTTTTTTAGGGTGTAAAAGCGCTGTCGAAAATTCGGTGGAGACATCGTTTTTTACCCAGGACTCATTATACAAAATCACATTTGATAGACCGATTGAGTTAGATACTTTTTATACCTGGAAAGATATTGATGATAACGCATGTTCAGATGAACGTAAATACAGATTTTCAAAAAAAGCGTTCCCTCATCAAAAGGAGACAGGCTTTTTTTGGAATTCTTTTGTTGATTCTACATATAGAATTACCTTAAAACATGTTGAGGGATTTCAATGCAAGTCACAAATGGATCATGAAAGGATATTAGAGCCAAGAACTTATCTTAGCAACATTTACCTTAAGTTTAAAAATGATAACCCGAAGACTAACATCGATACACTTTATTCTAAAAGTTTTAAAATTAATGAATTATCGACCGTTGTTGTTGCTTACAGGATAAAAGAAGACTATTATATCACACATGATTTTAGTAATGGATATTGGACAAACTATTTAAAATTATTAACTGAAGTGGATAATAATTTATTTGTTCTAACGGCTGATTGTAGAACTAAAGATTGTGCTGGGTTTATAGAGAGAATGGAGAAATCATTCCGCACAATTCGAATTGAAAAAAATAGACATTAGTTATCGGACACAATACAGTTATTTTAATTCGGAGAGCTTTTGCGAAGCTCAACCAATAAAGCTGTTAGACGGACGCAGGGATTGTTCAGATATAAATTATCAATTAAAACATGCGTTACAAACGCAATCCTCGTAAGTCGCGTTAGGAAACTAGGACTATTCGCAACGTGCGAGTTTTAGAGCTATACACTAAACTTTTATTCTGAAACCAGGTATTTTTTTTATAAAATGTTACCTGCCGTTTTTATTTTTCTTTTCAAGTTCTATCCATTCGTTGTTTTCCCACTGATAGGAGATCGTAGAGTCAAGATGGCCTGCCAAATTGTATACGTATTCCTTTTTGTAGATAGAGTCGCAGCTTTCATTGAAACATTCAAATTCAGCTTGAATAACTTTTCGTCCAGCGGTATTGTATCTATAATTAGTTTCTTTTTTGTAATACTTTCCCTTTTGATAAGGTCTTTCGGATAAAAAGTAAACTATTTGATTGTCTGGTCTGAATTTTCTGCGAAATATCTGTATAGGTTGCCAACGGTTATTAAGATAAATAAACATTCTTGTTAAAGTGTCATTACCCATCGAATCATAGTAAACACTGTCCAACAAATAATCCTGAAGTCCATCCTCTTTTCTTAGTCCAGTCAAATAGTGCGTTTGAGTGTCATTATTATAGTTAAATACTTTAGTTAATGTAGAAACTGGCAAACTATCAGATGCCCTTAAGGTTCTTTTTACCTGAAATACAATTATATTTTTTTCGTCGATTTTTTTGTATTGATCATCAGTTAGTACAATAAATTTATTTTTATCTGTATTGCAAGAAAAAGTCAGAACTGTCAAAAGTATCATTAAAAATTGTTGTCTCACTTGTCGTATTTTATAATGGTAGCTAACAACCGAATAAACCTACCGGTACATTTATCTGTAATATAGCATCCCCTAATTTAGGGATCTTTCATCAAACTAAAAGCGCTAGTTGCAACCGGGGAGGACTATTTGTATAGTAGTGCTTGTGACTATCAAAGAAAGCAAGGACTTGTGCAGGTAGAAATAACCAATTGAAACATGCGTTGCAAACGCTATTCTTGTAAGTCCTCGTTAGGAAACGACGATTATTGTGCAAGATCTTTTACAAATCGTTGTCTGCAGCTTCTTTATTCAATTACAGGAAATTTATCAGTTATCAATTGAAGCTGCCTAAATAATGTTGGTAAATAAGTTTGATCAATTCCCATTGTAAATTCTAATCTTCCTCCAACACCTGGTTGATCCATAGCTATGCATTTTATCTCAAAATGCCCAAATCCATCGCCATTAAATGTAATTTCAAGTTGATCTTCCAAACAATTAAAATTGGCAGATCCTTTTAAATCAGAATATATTCTTTTCAGTCCTTTGTAAAAACTTGAAAAATCTCCTCTCATAAATTCTGCTTCATACTTTCCTTGAAATTGCCCACCTTTCACCGTAACTACACTTTTTAACCAATTCATATCCCAAGTTAATTCAGTATCCTTATGAAGTGCTCCTAATAATTCAATTCGAATCAAATCACCCGCATCAGTAATTTCGAAATATGGTAGTTCTGTTTCCATTCTTTAAGTTGTAGACAACAATCTAATATGTGTTCGGGACACATATTAGTCATATACTGCATCTAATCTAGAGATTTTTTAAAACTAAAAGAACAGGTCGAACTACAAGGTATGGAAGGATGATAATCATGCAATTGATATTAACTCGTCAGAAGATTATGACCCTCCTGTTAAAAATGGTATAGTTACAAATGCGGAGGACTATTTGTATGGAAGTGCTTGTGACAATAACGGAAAGCAAGGACCTGTGCAAGTAGAAAATTATCAATTAAAACATGCGTTGCAAACGCAATCCTCGTAAGTCCTCGTTAGGAAAAGAGGA
>DASVUU010000172.1:0-1738 GCA_036386935.1 Cytophagaceae bacterium
AGTGTTTGATTTCATAAATATCAGCTAATAATTACATATCACTTTTATTCTCAAAGATTGCTCCAATAGTCCTCGTTTCCTAACGAGGACTTACGAGGATTGAGTTTGCAACTCGTGGTTCAATTGATAATTTCTACTTGCACAAATCCTTGCTTTCACTTATAGTAACAAGCACTACTATACAAATAGCCATCCGCATTGGTAACTATACCATTTCTAACAGGATTGTCATATTCTTCTGACGAGTTCATATCAATTGCATGGTTATCATCCTTCCATACCTTGTAGTTCGAAACACTACTTTTAATTTGTTAAAAAATCTCCTAGATTAAGGGATCCTACATGACAAATAAACGTACTGGTACGCTTATCGGGTAGTTATAAGCAATTTTGACTAACCACACGTACATACAGAACAATGACGACTCAACAACTTAAAAATGTTTTACTTTCAATTATCTTGACTTTAGTCGGGACAATTAATACAATGGCTTGTAGCTGTGAAGGAGAAGGAACAGTTGCTGGTAGCGTAAAATACTCTGACGTTGTATTTAGCGGACAAGTTATTTCTAGGACTTTGACAAATAACTATGACAGTTTGGGCATTGTGGTAACAGGTGACACAAGTAAAATGCATTTCAAGTGGCAAGAGTATCAGACCGCTGTTGTGAGAATTAAAGTTGACAAAATCTATAAAGGACAATTGATTTCAGACACTATAATAATTCTGACTCCACCAAACGGGGCAGCTTGTGGTTATTACTTTCAAGTAGGGCAAAAATACATTGTCTATGCTACTGTCTTTGACGAAATGTTAGGAACGAATGGACTTAAAAGGCGGACCTTTGATAGCAAAACATATTGGACACAACAATGCACTCGGACTCAAAATTGGAACACATCAGAAGAAAATAAAATCATTAAAGAGACAAAGTAAAGCCGCCTATAACACGGGTCTTGCGTTAGGGGGCGTACAGTGCGAATAGAAACATTTGAGCAATTAATAAACATTGGTTCTGGCAGACATTATTCGGTTTCATAAGCTTACCAACGAAAATACATAAACCGTTAGCACCTGTTATAAAAAATTAAAATGGCTAGTCTACATGATTACTTAGTTCCGATTGAAAAGTTAAACCTCGGCCAATTACTTGAAACGTGGAAATGGCTTACCGGAAAAGATAAAACCGTTATAGCTTTGACAAAAATGGGCGATGCGATTTTGAAGGATTCAAATAATAGTCTTTATCATCTAGATACTGGCGGTGGTGAAATAGAACTTAAAAGCAAGAATTATTTAGACTTCTTTGAAGGCAAACTTGAGGGTGAAGAATATGAATTAATCTTGTTGCCAAACCTAGTTGAAGAACTAAAAGACAAAGGACAAATGCTGGGAATGTATCAAGTTTATGCTTTTATTAAAATTCCTTTGCTGGGTGGAACCTATAATACCGATAATATCTATATTGTAGATTTATACGAGCATTATTCTTTGACTGGAGAATTCCATTTTAAGTTGAAGGACTTACCAGCAGGAACGGATGTAGAAGTAATTATTGCCGAGTAAAAAATAACAGGTGCTAATCTACCCCACTACCCGTAGTCTTTTTGACTACGGATTCTAAATGAGAATTAGTGTCTCTGACACGGGTTGAGAAGTCAAATATTCCGGATATATTTACTTTTATTATGGCAGATGCAGGATACAAAATTAGAGACCAATATGCTATTCATTTTC
>DASVUU010000173.1:0-3446 GCA_036386935.1 Cytophagaceae bacterium
AAATTCTGATGTTCTGACCATAACTGATACTGCCGTGCGACGGGCGTCCATGCTATAATTTGTACGCTCGTTAAAGATCAAAGGATCACCCGAATTATTTACTGAAAGCTGCAAGAAGCCTCCTAAAGCTCCTTCTTTTAACTTTAAAGCAAATTTTATGCGCAAAGCCTTCGTATAGGCTATATTTGTGTGTAAACCTACCTTATGAAAGCTGAAAAATTGTTACACCGCGGAGCGGAGCGTATTAAAATCGATTTTCCGTATAACCAGGAGGTAGCCAGCGAATTGAGGAAGATACCCGATTGCAAATGGAGTCAAAGTCATAAAGTCTGGCATATTCCCTATACAAAAGATGCCTTCAGAATGCTTAAGGCACTCTTTCCAGAAATAGAATTCGTAAAAAATGAAGTTCAGCAGCATGAAGAACAGTCTTCGATGCCTGTTATAACACTTGTATCAGGAGGGCTCAGCCCTGTGGCAAGAGGCATTTATGTATATGTGCTGGATCGACGGATTATTGTCAAGATGCCTAAAAATGAAGCAGACATCCAATTTATTACAAGTTTACGTTTTACCAAGTGGGATGCTGGTACCCGAAGCTGGAACATTCCAAACTATCCGGGGAACACCGAAAAGATAAAGGCACATTTTGCAGGTCGGATCACCCGCTGGGAGGAAGCTTTCGCCGATATGAACGATTCGGGCAGAAGTGCCAGGAAAGCTGAAGTGCTTGCTATAAAAACACTTAACGGCCGCATTAAATTGATTTTTGCGTTCCAAAAATGACTTACCTATCTTATTAAACAACTCCCTTATCACAGTTGGAACAGTAAAAATAAAGGGTGGACAATTCCTTATTCTGAAAAGTTTCTGGACATGATTCAAAACCAGTGTAAAGAAGATGGAGTTACCTTCACTCTTGAAGAAGAGCAGGATGAAACCGGAAAAACGGCTCGTATAAGCCCATTTGATATTCCAAACTATCGAACCTGCCCGGATGAATTCATCAATAAATTGAAAGAGCTCCGGTACAGCGAGTCTACCATAAAAACCTATTCGAACTCATTTGAAGAATTTATCAATTACTTTCATAAGCATGAAATAGACAGTATCAATGAAACGATGGTAATCAGGTACCTTCGTTTCATGGTAAGTGATAGAAAAGTTTCCATATCCTATCAGAACCAGGCTATTACCGCTATTAAATTTTATTATGAGCGGGTTTTAGGCGGACAACGCAAACTCTATTTTATTGAGCGGCCGATTAAAGAAAGGGCTTTACCTGTTGTGCTGAACCATGCCGAGCTTATTTCTATATTAAAAATCACCACCAATATTAAGCATAAAACCATGCTGATGCTTACGTATTCTGCGGGGCTAAGGGTAAGTGAATTACTAAACCTAAAGGTTAAGGATATCGATTCTGAGCGGCTGCAGGTTAGAGTAATGCTGGCAAAAGGGAAGAAAGACCGGTATACTTTATTGAGCACGAAAGCCTTGACCATGCTGCGTATCTATTTTAAAGCCTATAAGCCGAAGGATTGGTTGTTTGAAGGAGAAGAAGGCGGAAGTTACAGCGCAAGGAGCATTCAAGCGGTATTGAAAGCATCGGTTGCCAAGGCCGGATTACTTAAAAAAGTGAGCATGCATACTTTAAGGCATTCGTTTGCTACACATCTACTCGAAAACGGCACCGATTTGCGGTACATACAAACTTTGCTGGGCCATTCCTCGAGCAAAACCACTGAGATTTACACACATGTTACCACGAAGGGATTTGACCAGATAGTAAGTCCGTTAGACAATTTGGATTTTTGATAAATTCCTGTTATCTATGTGTATGCAAACCACTCAATCTGCCTTTTTTGAAGTCTTTTTAAAGAGTCCCATAGGATCAGATATATTGGATATTTACGCATACATGCGTAAACCCGCTCGTTATAGGTAAGCGTAAAGACCCAACTAAACTCCAATGACCATCGACTTTAACAATCTTCAGGAACACGTTATTTCAATGGACAACTTTGCAATGAAATGGCGTTTCACGGAGGATGAACATGAGAAGCTTCCCGAGCATCATCTGAACCAATTGAAGCCTTTGGATGAAGAAGCGTCGAATTTTTTATGGGACTATATTGCAAATACAAACTTGCATAGGGACATGCCGTTTAAAAAGGACTTTTTTAGAACAATAGACAAAGCAAAAATTTTAGATGGAAACGAGAAAGAAATAAAAAAGTGGCTTTATCACCGAGGCCTTCAATTTGAAAAGGCTGTTTATCTTTCCTGGCAACCAACCCGTTCAATGATTGTACCTTGGAAATTGTTGATTAAATATTTTGACAGTTTTTATTATGGCTCTTCAGACGACCTCACGGTAATTGACCAAAGTTTAAATTGGGCTGTACTTTTTTATCACGAAGACGAAATCTATTTTGGAACGAATAAGGACTTTAAACAAAACGAAGAAATTGCTCAGACGGACTTTCTTTGGTGACAAAAAGAACGCCTACCTATAACATGTCCTTTGCAAAAATGGCGGGTGACGTTTATCTCCAAATTTTCTACATTTAACTAAGTTTTGTGCCGGGTGACAATGAAGTGCTTTCTATCCGCCATCTTCGCAAAGCCCTAACCGTTATAAGCCATTTTAAAAACCCACCAAACGAACCAGCGACCCGAACTCCAACTGTTAGATTTACGACCTAATGCCAATAACTACCGAACAAAAAGCTATTTATGAATCAATTGACGAAATTCTATGGACACATTGGGACCCGATTGGCGTTAACGACATTGAAGATGCAAGAGATGAATATCAAAATTACACCCCGACAATTTTTAGTCTAAGAATTAATGGAGCTGATAAAGAAACTATAGCCAAAAAGCTATTTGAAATCGAAACTAAGACAATAGGACTTTTAGGAAATATTGAAAATTGCCGAGAAGTAGCAGAACAAATCGTAAATATAAACTGAGATAAGAAAAACGGCTTATAACACAGGGTTTAAATTATGCCCGGGCGACGTGAATCTTGTTCTTTTCTCCTTTTTAATTACTTTAGTACTGGGTTGACAGGTGAACGCCTCTTAATCGGGCACAACCTAAACCCCTAACCGTTGGGTGCAAATGTAAAAACCGTAGCAATCGACTAGACGAATTTCTAAAACGACATGACACTGCTTTTAAAAACTATTTGGATTATTGTTACCATTCTGGGACTTGTTTTGAATTCTATATTTCCGTCATCGGTCTGGCTGGTAATTCTACAATTGATTTCTATTGTTCTTACAGGTTACATATTAATCTTCTATTCCGACCAATTTAAATTCAATACGCCATGGGGTATCCCTTATTTTATACTTCTATTTTTGAACTTATCCATTTTGGAGCGCCTACTTAGCGACATAGCATCTTATTACAATTTGACCAACTCAAGTGCCTTG
>DASVUU010000174.1:0-8359 GCA_036386935.1 Cytophagaceae bacterium
GATGCCTTTATACCCAAGAAACAAAGCACTCCTCTAAAGGAGGGCAATGACAAGGTAGTTGGTATGGCTAATACTCCCCCTAAAAAGCCCGCACTGTCTTCAGCAACTCCTACTGGCGAAACTCCTAAAGCCACATTAAACCCTCCCAAAGGCAGCCCAGAACCAAAGACTGGAGGAAGCCCCAAAGACTCTGTACCGAAAAGGGGGGACGAGGGATTGAAAAACGGATCAGTGGCAGAGCCGCCGCAAAAAACTGCCAACGGTAGTCCTGAGGCAAAAAAGGAGGCCAACAACTGGGAGCTTGAAGCAGGAAAACACGACAGTACGGCTGCGGCCCACAGAACGAAAGCAGCGGACTTAAGAGAGGCTGCTGTGAAACACCAAGCAAATAACAGTATGGAACTGGCGGCAGCGGCGGAAAAGAAAGCCACACTGGCGGAGGTGGAAGCTATCAAAGCTGAAAAAGAAGCTTATGAAATAAGATTACTGGTAAAAGAACTCCGCGGAGGATCTGAAGGGCTGACTGCAAGGCAGCTAATGTCACGGGAGCAGCTTATACTCCAGAAAGAACAGACCGCTGCGCAGCTGAAAATAAAAAGCGCTGAAAAAGATATAGCCGCAAAAGAATGGGAGGCTGCAAAAGCAAGAGTACAAAAAGCAGAGGAAAGCTATAATGCTTTCCAGAAAAACAAAAAGACCTGGGGGACTAAAGAATATACACTCTCACAAAAGGAGCTACAACTGCAGGAGAAAACGCTGGAAGAAAGCCTTAAAAGTGCTAATAACAATGCCAGCAACAAACAGAAAGCATTCGATAAAGCCTTGGCAGAACATACGGCAAGTTCGGGCGCTCTTAAGAAAGCAAGCATAGAATTGGAGAAACTTTCCGATCTTGAGCGAGGATTGTCTGAAGGAGATGATATAGCAAAAGGCATATTTGGCGAAGCAAAGGCCGACGACCATATGATTAGCGACGGTTATGAGAAGATTGGAGGTCACGACGCTCCGCAGGGAATAGATGGAGTGTACCGTAAGCGTGTAAACGGAAAATACGAGTACGTAGTAGTGGAAGCAAAGTATGGTACAAGTCAACTTAAGATGACTGCGGACGGATTACAGCTAAGTAGAAACTGGTGCGATAGAAGGATTCTCAAAGCATTACAAGCAGGCAAACTGTCCCAAAGCGAGATAGCTGCTATCGAGCTTGAGATGAAAGCCAATGGCTACAAGAGATCTTTGTTAAGATTCGATCCAGAGAAAAGAATTGTAAGAGAAGAACCCCCGCCCAAATAGAGTTTCGCTACATCTTAATAAATAGTATACATTAGAGTAAGAAACGACAAAAGGCACCAGTGTCACTTCGGCATATTGACACCTAGCTTCAAATTAGGAAATTATGCCCTTAAATAAAGATGAAACAGAGAGATCGATTTAAACATGCTGAGTACTTCAATGATTTTATCAGCACCTATAGTAGCAACCTTTCAGAATATCTTCTAGTGTTGGAACAGCCGATCACAAAAGATCACAGGCTGAGCCTACTTTACACTGTATTCCGGACCAGAATGGAACTTTGGATAGCAAGGTATTCTGCGGGAGAAGTTATTTCTTCGCTTAAATATTCATATCCAGAAGTCATACAATCTCTTGAAAATTACCTAAGGGAAGATAAGAATGGGAGTATCAACTTCCTTGGACTAACGGATTACATTCAGTCGTTATGGCTGGTTTCAATTGCACTTCTCCTTCAACTTGAAGATGAAATGCTGAAGCAACTAATAAATCTCATCGGCAACACGGGAAAGGATGCCTTATATGATCGGCTCATAAATATAAAATATCCCCTCTTGCCAGCAGGCGACACGCTTATCCACCCTAAACAATATCAAAGTTTATACAATGCTATAAATTCTGTGGATGAAAAACGGCGCGAGATATTTATCAATACTTTTCTAGATGAATATTACAGCCGCATGCAGGACGTTTACTGGAGCGGGACACATGAATTAGACAATGGCTACTTTGGATACTGGCTGTTCGAGCTTGCAGCCTTTTCACGTTTTTTACCGATCAACGACGATAGATACAGAAATAACAGACATTATCCTGTCGATCTTGTAGATATCTAATCGGCCTTCACAGAGGTGAGTTTAAAGAATGATAGTTATCAATTAAGATTGTTCCAACATGCTATTACGTATATAGTACTATCCTACACTTCCTGTATTCCAGTCAACAAAAGAAAGTAGTAGAGTAATGTAAAACTGCGAGGAAAGCAGCAGCCAATATGCAAGTCTGCAGGACAAAAGTAACGAGCACAGATGTATCTCCTACGATTAGAAAAAATATTGGTCATATCAATATTCTCTACAGTTAGATTTAGATATAGTGACAAGTGTCCAATGCAATATACATCGTCATTACAGAAGATCTTTATTTTAATACTCTACCAGCTTCATCTAAAACGAGTCTTCTGCTAACCTTGTTTTTTTTCGAAAAGAATGTATACATGGCAGGAATAATATAAAGGGAAAAAATCAAGGAGATCATCAATCCGCCAACAATGACGATGCCCATTCCCATTCTACTTTTCGCCGCGGCGCCAAAAGCCACGGCTATGGGAAGTGCACCTAGCGCTGTAGCTATGCTCGTCATTAGGATAGGTCTTAGCCTACCGTTAGCTGCTTCCAATGCGGCGTGTGAAACTGATCGCCCTGATTGTTTTAGATGATTTGCAAACTCCACAATCAATATTCCATTCTTAGTCACAAGGCCAATGAGCATAATCATCCCTATCTGGCTGAAAATATTATTTGTCTGGTTGAAATACCAGAGCGAAAGAAAGCCACCCGCCAACGCCAATGGCACCGTAAGCATAATCACAAAAGGATCAATGAAACTTTCAAACTGTGCGGCTAGGATCAGGTAAACTAACACCATTGCAAGAATAAAAATGTAGGAGGTATTGGAAGAACTTTCTACAAAATCCCTGGCAGGCCCAATCAAAGAAGTAGAAAATGAATCGTCCAGTACCTCGTCTTTGATCTGATCCATGACTTCTAATCCGTCACCGATCGTTTTTCCCTGTGCCAATCCTGCGTAAATTGTGGCCGATTGGTAACGATTGAACCTATACAAAGATGGAGGATTGCTACTTTCTACCAATTCGACGAGGTTGTCTAATTGTATCAACACTCCCGTTGTACTGCGAACATAGATTCCTTTTAAGTCTACCGTCTCATTTCTATTCATTCGATCGAATTGGCCGATGACTTGATATTGTTTGCTACCTCTGTTGAAAAAACCGAAGCGTTGACCGCTCAATGCCAGTTGTAACGTTTGAGCAATATCAGAAACATTTACATTCATATTGCGAGCCTTCTCTCTGTCGATCAGAACTTGAATCTCCGGTCTATTGAATTTTAGGTTTGCATCTACAATGGAGAACGTGGGGTCTTTCTGAGCCTCTTCCATAAATTTAGGAAGGACTTCTCTCAGTTTTTCAAAATCAGGTGCCTGTATAACATATTGAATCGGCAAACCTCTTGTGCCTGTGCTTATAGTCTGATCTTGGCCTACCTGTACCTTTGCTTCCGGAAACCTCTTCATCATCTGCGTCAGTCGATCTGCTACTTCCTGCTGGGT
This sequence comes from Cytophagaceae bacterium, assembly GCA_036386935.1. Classification (GTDB taxonomy): domain Bacteria; phylum Bacteroidota; class Bacteroidia; order Cytophagales; family Cytophagaceae; genus DASVUU01. The sequence continues at coordinate 3,646 of DASVUU010000174.1, forward strand.
CTGTTCACGGTCACCAGGATTTATAAGAGGAATTCTAGAAAAACCTGAATTAACGCCAGATCCACCACCACCTGGCACAAATGACGTAACGGCCATTACCAATTTATTCTCTGGTATAGAATCCCGCACCAATTGAATGTATCGCAACATGAAGTCATCAGTATATTCGTAAGATGCGCCTTCAGGCAGGGTCATTGTGATACGCAACATACTGCGATCTTCCACAGGGGCTATTTCAGACGGCAAGACTTTCCATAGAATGGCTGTCAAGACTACCGCAAGCCCTAACACAACAAAAGAGATCCACCTGTTCTTTAAAAAGCTTTGAAGGGAGCGGTTGTACGATTCGTTCAGCCAGACAAAAAACGGCTCAGTGGCCATATAAAATTTGCTCTTTTTGTTGGTATCATGAACCAGTCTAGCATTCAGCATTGGGGTAAGAGTGAGTGATACAAAAATGGATATCAAAACCGCTGAGGCCACTACGATACCAAACTCTTTAAATAATTTTCCAACAAAACCCTCCATAAAAATGATGGGGAGAAAGATGGCGGTCAAAGTAAGGGAGGTGGATACCACGGCGAAAGCAATTTCGTTCGAACCTTTTATAGCCGCGTCGTAAGGTGACATTCCTGACTCTATCTTTTTAAAAATATTTTCAGTGACCACAATTCCATCGTCTACCACAAGCCCTGTGGCCAAAACGATTGCGAGTAGCGTAAGTACATTGATAGAGAAGCCGCACAAATACATGATGAAAAATGTACCGATCAGCGAAACAGGAATATCTATTAACGGTCGGAGCGCAATAGACCAGTCCCTGAAAAATAGATAGATAATAAGTACAACTAGTAGAATTGAAACAATCAATGTTTCCGTGACCTCCGTAATGGATTTCATGATAAACCTCGTATTGTCCGTAGTAATATCCAGCTCAAATCCCGCAGGAAGTTCTTTCTTTAATTGATCGTACCGCTTGTAAAATTCAGTAGCTATCTCTACCTGATTTGCCCCTGGCTGGGGAACAATAGAACAGCCAAGGCTAGGTGTATTGTTAATTCTGAAAATAGTTTCTTCGTTCTCTGCCCCAAGTGTTGCATGTCCAAGATCTTGCAATCTGACCACATTGTCACCAAGGACCCTAATGATCATGTTATTAAAGCCATTTTCATCTTTGAATTTGGCGTTCGTCTTCACCGTAAGTTCGGTCCTATTGCCCGTTAGCTTTCCCGTTGGAAGCTCAATGTTTTCTTTATCTAATGCAAGCTTTACATCCTGGACGGTAACCCCATACGAGGCCATGCGCATAGGATCTAGCCAAAGGCGCATCGCATATTTCTTCTCACCAAAAATATAGACATTCCCAACTCCCTTGATTGTTTGAAGTTTGGGCAGAATGACGTTGTCTACGTAGTCATTGACTTCAAGGTCCGTCATGTTCTTATTTCTGACGGTCATTACGATGATGTACTCACCACCCGCATCCTTGCTTATTACGGGTGGCCCATCCAAGTCTTGAGGAAGCGATCTCAAAGCCTGGGAAACCTTGTCTCTCACATCGTTGATTGACGACTCCAGATTGCCGTCAAGATTGAACTCTACCGAAATAGAGCTAGATCCCAAGCTGCTGGCAGAGGATATGGACCTCACTCCCTCTATACCATTGATTGCCTTTTCTAGTGGATAGGTAATTTGTGATTCAATGATTTCAGCGCTGGCGCCCGCATAGCTGGTTCTCACCTGAACAACGGGTGCCTCCATGACAGGGAATTCCCTTAGACCGAGAGACCGGAAACCCATGTAGCCAAATAAGATGATAAGTAGATTCATCACAATGGCCAGGACCGGTCTTTGTATGCTAATGCTTGATAGACTCATTTTCTTGCTATTTTCTTCGCACCAGATACCTTTACATCTGCTCCGTCCTTGAGTTGAAAATTACCATTTACGACCACGGAGTCATTTACCTGCAGACCGGAGATGACCTGAACATGGTCATCGGTTCGTAGGCCTGTCTCTACCATCCTTTGTTCGGCTTTACCATTCTTTACTACAAATACTTTACGGCCTTTCAGCACCGGGACAATTGCTTCTGTAGGCACAAAAAGACTTTTGCTATTTTCTTTTAGGTCGATTTCTACGCGGGCAAAAGATCCCGGCAATAATATTGCTTTCGGATTATTACAGACCGCCCTGTACCGCACACTTCGACTCCCTACGTCCACCTGTGGGTCCCTCACTGTAAGCTTTGCGGTAAACACATCTGCTAGCCCCTCCGTCTTGAATTTGATGAGATCTCCTACAGTAAGCAATGAGGAATATTTCTCAGGAAGGGAAAAGTCAATTTTTATTGGATTAATCTGAAGGATCTTAGCCACCGTTGTTGCGGGTGTTAGATATCCTCCGTGGCTGACGTTTCTAATTCCGATAATGCCATCAAACGGCGCATAGATCTCAGTTTTGCTAAGAAGCGCTCTATGATAAGCGCTGTCAGATTTCAATACATTTAGATTTGATAAGGCGATGTCATAGTCTTGAGCGCTGATGCCCTCTAGGTGCAGCAATTTCTTCTGCCGCGCTTCAGCTACAGATGCCATCTTTAGCTGTGTCGTAATCTTGGAGAACTGCGCTTTTACATCTGAATCGTTCACCTTAAGTAGTAGGGTTCCAGCTTTTACATAACTTCCCTCAGGTAAATTCAAATAAGTCACTCTGCCCGTCGCCTCTGCTTTAAGCTCAGCTTCTTCATTTGGAAGTATAGTACCAGAGGTATAAAAATTATTTTGCAAGCTAGATTTACCCACCACAAAAACAGACACTGGGGTTGCTCCATTTTTTCCACCTTTACCCGATCCTTTACCGCCTTTCAATTTTCCACCAGGAAAAAATTGAAATTTCAGCAAAAGAAGAAAGAGTATGATTCCTCCAGCTATAATATATGGCTTCGCCTTTGTCATAGATCTGCTACCGGTGTGTATTATTTTAAATCTAGGATTACTTTGTTCAATGTGCCTGTGAAAGCAAATGGCGCCTTGTACGACTCTGTGACTGTGGTCAGGTCGTCAATGCCAACATTTAATCCTTCATGGGCAAAAAGGCTTGAAACCGTTCGGCTTACCTGCACCTCTCCTGCTTTTGTATCATTTACATAAAGAATCCCATTACCAGGTGCACCAGGCGCGCCTCCAGAATAGTTAAATTCAAATTTCACTGTCGACTTTCCCTGGGGAACATTCGTATTAGACGAACCTGTATATTTTTCTACCCCAGTATTATAAGTGAAGTGAAGCTTATTATTTTGAATAAAAAAGCTAATGCCACTTGCTCTACCACCGGTGGAAAACAACACACCTTCCGCGCCCGCAGCCGGCACCTCTATATCAGCTGTAATATTGAAAGAACGACTGGTCAACTTTGGTGCCGCCGCTTCTACTACCGTGGATAGCCCTGGGTAAAGGATCACTTGTGATTTGCCATCATACAGGCTTGGGCCTACGGTAACATTAGCGCCAAATCCATCTTTCAAAGGGTAAACATTGTATTTTGATGCCTCACTTTCGAAAACATCCTGCAACTCTTTCAATTTATCGGGATTCTTTGATGCTAAGTCGAACCGTTCGTTGTAATCTTGGTTCAGGTTATACAGTTCCCATTTGTCTTTGCTGAAGTCCTCTCCTTTTACATGCAGCGAACCAGCTTTCCATCCGTCTTTATAAATCGATCTGCTTCCTAGAACTTCAAAATATTGCAGCGTGTGGCGGGAAGGTGCCTTAGCATCCGAGATACTATACACCAAGCTTGTTCCCTCTATTGGCTCCTGTTTTATTCCGTTGATTGCCTCTGGAAGCTTTACTCCAGCCAACTCTATCGTTGTAGGCAGTATGTCAGTTACATGGCTGTATTGATTGCGGATTCCTCCTTTTTCTTTTATTGCTTTAGGATAGAAAAGGATCAGTGGGTTGCGTGTGCCACCTTCGCTATTGGCATCTTGCTTCCATTGTTTGAACGGCGTGTTACATGCCATGGCCCAACCCAGAGGATAGTTCACTTTAGAGTACTCTGTGCCTATAAGCTCCTGCTCTTCAATATTTTTCTTTAGACGTTGCTCGTCAGTCCAGGTGGGATCATACCCGTTCACAGTGCCAACAAACGTCCCTTCTTTACTAGCGCCATTGTCGCCTACGGAAACCACGATTATCGTATTTTCTAATTGGCCAATCTGCTTCAGATAAGTTACAACCCTTCCGATCTCATAGTCTGTATGGGACATAAATCCTGCATAGACTTCCATGAAGCGGCTGTATAATTTTTTCTCCTCGACACCTAGCGAATCCCATGGTTTTATTCCTTGATTTCTTTTAGGCAGTACTGTTCCTTTGGGTACTATTCCAGACTTGATCTGCCTTGCAAGCACCTCCTCGCGGTATTTGTCCCAACCCTTGTCAAACTTTCCCTTGTATTTATCAGACCAAACTTTGTCTACCTGATGCGGTGAATGTCCCGCACCTGTGGCAAAGTAAAGAAAGAAAGGAGCATTCTGGTCGGCTGACTTTTGCTCGCCAATGTAAGCAATCGCCTTATCAGCAAGCAAAGTGGTGAAATGTTTTCCGTCATTATCTTTGTAAATTCGACGTGTGTCTTCCCATATCTGCGAATGATACTGGTCAGAACTACCTCGATAAGGATAACCATAGAAATGTTCAAAGCCTCTCCC
>DASVUU010000175.1:0-3138 GCA_036386935.1 Cytophagaceae bacterium
ACAGACCCGTTCGCAATATTTAATCCGGGAAGTTGAATATCGCTTGAAGAACTCGCCTGGTAACGACCTTTTAGGACAAATTTGTCTTTTAGGGTAATCTGGGTGGCAAGATTCTTTTGAACTTCATACAGCTCTTGGTAAACATATTTTTCTCTCAAAGCATCTTCACCTGGCACGAACAAGCCATTCAAATAACTTCCAAAAGGCTCCAAGACAGGGAAGATAACTTTTCCATATCTAGAGTCGATTGTCACATCCTCGATAAAGTCAAAGTTCCCATCTGGCGGAACGTCGTTATTTGGGTTCAGCCTGTCTAATTGGAAAAGTCTCAATAATGGCCTGTTTTTAGTTCTAGCGCCTTCTTGTAAGTTCGGTAAATCGGCGCCTGTACTGTCATCCCTGTAAAGTATGCGCAACTGAAAATTTTCTCTGCTGATTTGAGTGGAACCCAAGGGGTAGATGTTTTTCATCATCAAATTCCATGTAGGCTCATTCAGTTTATTACCGATGGGTTTTAACATCTTCAACACGAGCGCACTATTGATGGTGTCACCTCCTGGCACGTCGCCTGTAAGATCTCCTACTTTCCAAATCTTGTCATTGTACGTGTATTCATAGGCTACTGCCACCAGGTCCTGTGATGAAATTGGCGAGTTAAGAGAAATATAACCGAGCTCCTGATTGAATTTGAAGTCCGTCGGCAATAATTTTCTAGCAGAGTTAATGATGTAATAATCTTGTCCATTCGCCAGCCCTTCGGCGGTAAGTTTGGTAGGCAATAATTCAACATTTCTGAACTCTGGACTAAAAACGCCTATTTCGTTTAATCTATTTGAGTTGTTATTCGCAGGATATCCAATTGGATAAATGGGATTGTCATAATTTCTATTGCCATTAAACAGCACTGCTTTTGCGCTGTCGGCTTCACCTAAATCTCGGTAGGCAATAATATTTCTTGTATTGACCGTAGAATTGACTCTGTTCGTAATCCAAACTTCGACCCTATTGATTTTTACCCCCGACTGAATGGTTGGAAGTGTATCCAAAGATGGTTCATAGTTGTTTCTAAAAAAGTGACCTAAAAAGAAGTGCCTGTTTTCATCATATTGAGAAGATTTCACTTCGAAGTCCCTTGCCTGAGAGCCCCCTTGTAGCCTCATTTCCTCCACTTTACCCTTTTGACTAGACAATACAGACGTAACAGATAATCTTCCAAATTGCAATTTGGTTTTAATACCAAAAAGATTTTGCGAACCGGAAATCAAAGAGCTGTTGATAGGCATGCTTACAAATCCTGCCTCAATCTTTTGGATGATGTCTTCTTCAAAACCCGTATATTCCAGTTTTACGTTGTTTTGAAAGTCAAAAGTAGCTTTCGTATCCCAGTTGGCAGTGAGCTTTAGTTTTTCGCCGATCTTTCCGACCACGTTCATACTGATCTGCTGGTCAAAATCAAAACCGCCATTCTTTTGTTGCCTCACGGGTACTTGAGGGTTATTTATTCTTTGCCACTTTCCAGCAAAATCAAGAGTAACAGAGCCATTTGGACGGATGTCAACAAAATTACTTCCGAAGGGGCCTTCTAAACCTCTTACAGGAATTTTCAGCCCTTTGAATACATTTTTTTTATTATCGGCTCTTTCGCCTAGCGGACCAGCTGACTTAGACTTGTAATAGTTCTTCATCATCTCCCTATTCTTATATTGAGTATATTCCTCAAAAGTCATCGTTGTTGCAGGACGATAATCAACCCCCCCTACCTGCTCTTTGATGGTATACTCTTCCATTGCTGAGTCGAGCTCAACATCAGTGGTAATGTTTGAAGGATTCTTTAATATAAGAGGTGACTTTGAATCTGGATTGCTGAGTGGATCGCCATACCGGTCTTTTGGTTTATACCTTGAGGTGTCTTGCTTAGCTACGTTCTTTTTACGCGTAGTCCGACGTTCCTTTTTTACGATGGTATCACTTGGTGCAATAGAAATGGAGCTTTTCTGCTCTTTGGAGGCTTTCGGCTCGAAGGTGAAAATAGACAATGAAGCCCCCAAAAATATTAAGATATGTTTAATTAAAGCTGAAAACACCCTTGCAGTCTAGTAAATTATTTTTTGTAATTGATTGAAATTGATAGTCTTAGACTGCCTAATACCTCGTAATTATAAAAATCCAAATAAATCATATAATATTAAGTTGTCTCTAACGTGCTGAAGGTTAAAAATCAAAAAACTCCAAAGTCCTCCTATCCCATTTTCAAAGCTTGCTTGATCAATTGCTCTAAGGTCAGATTGGAATCTCTTTTAATAATAGTGTCAATGTTTTTTTCAGCAGCACTACGAGGTATGCCTAGTGTAATTAATGCAGACAACGCTTCATTTCTTATGGTATTGTGCGAAGAATGGGAAGGAAGTTTAATATTATCCGTTAAAGAATCCTTTTTAAATTTATCCTTAAGCTCCAAAATTATTCTTTGCGCAGTTTTTGCTCCGATGCCCTTCACTCCTTGAATCGTGCGCACATCTTCATTTACTATTGCTTGTTGCAACTCGCCTGCACTCAGGGAAGAAAGTACCATTATCGCAGTATTCGGTCCTACGCCTGAAATAGAAATAAGATCCATAAAAACCTTCTTTTCTGAATTTTCAGAAAAGCCATAAAGTGTATGTGCATCTTCCTTTATACTCAGGTAAGTATGAAGCTTGCAGTTCTCCGCGTCCTTGACGGCGGAAAATGTTGTGAGGGAAATTTTAATATGGTAACCTATGCCGCCAGTCTCTATTATTACATGCGTAGGGTCTTTGAAAACAAGCTTGCCGGTAATGTAAGTAATCATAAATTGTCAAAAGACTAAGAACGCTTCAGGTTGGTAAAACAGTCCGCAAAAATAGTGATTAATAGCGAATAACAATAAGTTATACACTAAATGAGGATACAGTAAAGTGAGGATACCTATTGCAGGATATTGTGGGTATGGGCAGAGTTGTAAAAGTTTTTTATTAAACTTTCTATTTTACTGTATTCAATAAGAAAACCATCATGGCCATAAATAGATTCTATCTTTTTAAAATCTGATGAGGGAATATTTTGCGCCAAGAAAGCTTGTTCATTGATCGGAAATAAAACATCACTTGTTATTCCAAT
>DASVUU010000176.1:0-2975 GCA_036386935.1 Cytophagaceae bacterium
GTCGGCACCCAGTTCTTTTAATTTTTTGTAGTATACTCTTGAACGTTCTGGATATACAACATTGTCCTCAGCGCCGTGGAAAATCCAAACAGACACCTTGTTCGCAAATTCTCCCGCTTTAGCGACGTCTCCACCACCACATATTGGAAAGGCTGCTGCAAAGTAGTTGGGGTAACGTTCTACCATATCAAAGGTCCCGAACCCCCCCATTGACGAACCCCCTATATACATTTGACTCGGATCCGCAACCTTGTCTTTTTGAAGTTGATCCAATAAGCTTTTTACGAGCACTGACGGCCTTTCTGCTTGCTTGGTAAAGGAGATGTCAAATTCTGCATGCTTAGTACTGTCTGGGTTCTCTACCAGATGTCGCCAAGATTGGTTTGCTGGACACTGTGGGAATATGGTAATATAGTCATATGCATTATTCGGCTTTGATATAAAAAATTGACCTCCAATGGTGATCGGGGTCTCATTGTCAGACCCTCTTTCACCGCTTCCATGCAAATAGGTAATGACCGGATATTTCTTTTTTGCATCATAATTTTCTGGAAAGTGAATTCTGTATTTAAGAGTGTCCCCATTGAGGACAAACTCTTTCCTTTGATAAGAGTCTAGGGTTTGCGCAAAAATCATGGATGGAAAGAATAGTATTACCAGTAAGTATTTAAGAGACATGATTAAATAATGAGTTCTAAAATTCATTTGATTACCTATGGGTTTTCTTTGAATTAATTCCTCTTTTTAAACCACCTCTTTTGCCCTCTAGATTCGCTCCCCGCTGGAGTCCCAGCTTTCTTGGCCTCAGCCGATGTTGCCTTCGTTTTTGCTGGAGCAGGTGCTGAGTCCTTCAAATTGACATTCCTAATAGCATGAGGATGTTCCTCTACTACTGGGATATCTTTTTTTATTAATTTCTGAATAAGTTTCAAATAATCTCTTTCTTCCGGGTCGCAAAATGATAGGGCTGTACCACTAAATCCAGCTCTCCCGGTCCTTCCTATACGGTGGACGTAAGTTTCCGGCTCATTGGGCAGTTCGAAATTTATAACATGTGATAATTCGTCTACATCGATTCCCCTTGCAGCAATATCTGTCGCCACGAGAACCCTTGTGGTTCCGTTCTTGAAATTAGTCAAAGCGCGTTGCCTCGCATTTTGGGATTTATTTCCGTGGATAGCTTCAGCTCCAATGTCTTCTTTAATTAAAGCCTTTACAACCGAGTCAGCGCCGTGTTTGGTTCGTGTAAAAACCAACGCCGTGGTGATGGCTCTGTCCTTCAATAATGATATTAGAAGTGATTTTTTCTTGGTTTTTTCAACATGGTAAATGGCCTGGCTTACCTTCTCCGCGGTTGACGAAACAGGGGTCACTTCAACTTTGGTAGGATCAACCAATATGGTATTCGCAAGCTTTTGTATTTCTGGTGGCATGGTCGCAGAAAAGAACAAGGTTTGTCTCTTTTGCGGCATCTTTGTTAGTATTTTTTTGATGTCGTTTATGAATCCCATATCCAACATTCTATCAGCTTCATCAAGTACCAATATCTGTATGTTCTTTAGCTCTACAAATCTCTGATTGATTAAATCCAAAAGTCGTCCGGGAGTGGCTATCAAAATTTCTATTCCTCTGAACAATGCATCAGTCTGTGATTTTTGATTGACTCCCCCAAATATAACGGTATGTTTTATAGGTAGATTTTTTCCATAGGCGGCAAAGCTCTCACCAATCTGTATTGCTAGTTCTCGTGTTGGGGCCAGTACCAATACTTTTATGTTGGGCTTCTTGTTTGCGGTGTTGTGTGCCTCATTTAATAATTGCAAAATTGGTATGGCAAATGCTGCCGTCTTCCCAGTTCCTGTTTGAGCACATCCTAAGATGTCTTTTTTCTGAAGTATAACTGGTATTGCTTTTTCCTGAATAGGGGTAGGAGAGGTATATCCTTCAGCTTTAAGTGCTTTCAAGATTGGCTCGATGATCTTTAAATTGTCAAATTGCATTACAATAATAATTATTAATAAATATAGGACTCCAAAGGTAGGATAATTTGTTCGATATATTCCCTTCTGGCAATAAAGGCGTCCTCATATATGGATTTTCTGAAGGATATAAACCTCGTTTGATCGTTAAGGCCATTTTATTGTTTATGGACCTGAGTTAAATAACTATCTTTGGACCAATATGATTTGCAATAATTGTAAAGAGGAAATTCCAGAACTTAGGTTGAAAGCCTTGCCCCACACCAAGACTTGCGTCCAATGTTCTGCTTCTGCAAGAGTTGCAGGTTTCCCGGTTATCTCAGGCAAGACTACTTACTCCGAGCTTCAGATTGTCGCTCAAGACTTGGCAGAAGAACTTTACCATAAACAAAATAGGACTGGCGGGGTCGCTGAAGGGGTAAGATTTAAGTCTCAGCCAATACCCAAATTGAGCAATTTAGAATAGTTAGTTTAAGGTTGCTGTTTAGTTCTATCTTCATGCTTTTGCAAAGCCAGCTCTAAGGATCCAAGCACCAATTGAGCCTTGACCTTCAAAAGCAATTTTCTGGGATCATCAGAAAACCATGCTTTAATGGGTGTATCGCCACTGGCTAAACCCTTTATGCCTGATATTATTGGAACGACCGTAATTGCAGTTTGCTTACCATCTTCGGTTTTGATCTTTTCCTTACCAATGTATCGAAGCTTGAAATTGTGGGAGACATTGTCTAGAAAAACATCTATCGTAATCGTGTCGCCTTTTTTCTTTTGGTCAAAATTAATGTTCCGAAAAAGAAAGTAGGCGCTAATGATGTCCTCTATTCCAGGGCTTATTTTAAAGACATTTTTCGTATGAGCGGCCTTTTCGGTAGTGTCAATTACCGTCGCTTCATTCTTTGTTCGATCAAAGAGACAATATTCGTCTTTCCTGTATTTATTCTCCTCAAGGTGTCGGACAAACTTATAGGGTAGAAGCGTGGCGACATCCACATAGCT
>DASVUU010000177.1:0-7896 GCA_036386935.1 Cytophagaceae bacterium
TTTATAGAAAGCCACAGGAAATCATTATCAATAATTCGAAGTTTTTACTAGGCCATGGAGATGGCCTAGGCCCGGGTGACCAAATTTATAAGATCTTAAAAAAGGTATTTTCCAATAAAGTATGCCAATTTTTATTTTCGATCATACCTCCAATTATTGGTATGGGTATCGCCAAAATGTGGTCCCAAAAAAGCAGGCTTCATAACAATACGGACGAGGTATTTTTAGGCGATAAGGAATGGTTGTACATTTATTGCAAGGAAGTTGAAGAAACTTCCCACCACGACTACTATATTTTCGGACACAGACATCTTCCTCTAGATTTGATCGTAGGAGAGGACAGCAGATATATCAATTTAGGAGAATGGATAAAATATTGTACGTACGCATCATTTGATGGAGAAAAGCTCTGCCTTGAGACATTTGGTTAAAAGCGGGATAGCAATTTTCATTTGTTGCTTCTTCAGCAACCTTGTTTTAGCTCGGAGTTTAGACTCGACCGTAAGTGCAAGAAAGTTAATAAGATCAATCAGAATTGATCACCCAACTAAGGTTTCGATTGATGTTTATGGGAATATTTATACCGCAGATTTTCAAGGAAATATATTTAAATTCGATTCTTCGGGCAGAATGCTTTTGCGTTATTCCCCATCTAGGAAAGCTGAAATTTCATCCCTTGAGGCTAGAAGGAACCTCAACGTGTTTCTTTTCAGCAAAAATCTTCAAGAGTACTATTTTCTCGACCGATTTCTTGCGAGTGCAAGCAAAGGCAAATTTTCTCAAGAGATAGGTTTTGCCAGAGCCGCCACAATAGCATCAGACAATAATATATGGCTCATCGACGAGGTGGATTTTAGTCTAAAAAAATATGACACTCACAAGCAAAACTATGTTCTCAAAACACCTTTAGATTTATTGCTTGATCCAAAGGCCTATCAAATAAATTACTTAATAGAATACCAAAATCTCCTTTTTGTAAATGATGAAGCCTCAGGTTTGATGGTTTTTGATAACCTCGGAAATCTTAGGAATAAGACCGGTTTGAAATCGTTAAAGTATTTCAATTTTTTAAAAGATGATTTATACTATCTGAAAAATGATTCTTTGATATTTTACAATATTTATAGATCAGAAATAGTAAAGGTCATCTCCTTGGTAGATTCTCATTACACCTTCGCGTTATGTGCAAAAAACCGATTGTATCTTTTTAAGGAAGATCAATTAGATATCTATTCGTTGGAATGACATCACTTTTTTACTTTAGTAAGTAGGGTGTAACTTCTAACAGCATTTTTTTTATCAAGGTTTATTGATTTTACCAAGCCCACTTCTTTAGAAACGTAGTAAACCCCAGGATAGCTTTGCGCTGGCATACTTAGGTTGTTGGTAGCTAGTTTGGCCTCGATTTTAGAATTGTAAGTGATTTTAAAACAATTGTATGTTCCAGCGGGAGTAGTGATGGTTTCTTTGCCTTCTACTTTTTTATCTTGGATAGTAATGGTGGTTGACCCGAACGGATTACCTGATTTCTTTTCCGACATGGTGACGGTTATTTTATTTTCTGGGAGGCTTTGTCCAATTGCTAAATTCGGCGTGATTTCTAGATATCCTGACTCAATTTTAATTTCCATATTTTTATCTGCACCTCCCATTTTATCCGCTTTCAGCATGCTAGTAATGTCGAACAATACCTTATCCTTTAAACAAATCGCTTTAAAATCACCCTCTGATTCTTTTACATTGGTCTTGTCATAATTTACAGTGTGTATCACACTCTCGTCGTTTCCTCCTACATTTTGCAGCTGCATAACTGTAGACTCTATACGACTTTGTTTTGTGCCTTTTGCATCATAGGTTTCCATTTCAAATGATGCCCCTTTCTTAAAATGGATATAATCACTACAGTTTTGACAAAATGATTCATTGCAGAAGAAAATTAGCGCCAGGTATACAAGTGTTTTCATATTTCAATAAGGTAAAAATGATCAGGATGTTTAAAGCCTAGGTTACGTATCTAGGAAATATATAAAATTTTAGTTGATATAATTTTTATTCAACTTTAAATTATTGAGAGATAGATTGTTGTAATTCACAAAAAACATTTTGGAACTTTTCATAATTCTATAAATGAATATCGCAAACGAAGTAGAAGAGAGATTTTGATAGAAAAATAAGCGATATCTCGATATAAGGAATGATCAATTTAAACTTACGACTATGAAAAAATTAATTTTAGCTATATCAATATTTGGAGTGATGACAAGTTGCGGGTCCAATAAACATCACAGCAGCTCAAGGAATGGAAATTCGGGAATGGCAAAAACTCCGACCATATCGCCATCTAAGCCAGAAGCGTCTAGAATCCCTTTCAAGGCAAATGAGCAGACTGATCCTAGATTGGCTCGCTTCGACTCGCTTTTGAATGATCAGGAACCGAGGCCACATCAGAGAGTTAATTATTATGGCGCATCTGGGGCGGGAACAGGAGGTAGCTATGCCTCCAACTACTACGCCTCAAGAAGGTACAAGAAGCCCGCACCAAAGACGCAAACCGCTTCTCCTGTTGTCGACAGTACCTTGACCTCGCAGGCCGGTACGCCAGCAGATAGTACCACTTTAAACTGGTAAGCGAGCGATTTGTAAATATCGAAGGGAATCTGGAAATACCAGCTTCCCTTTTTTTATGATTTAATTTTACCTTTAAATTCTAATTATAAATTGATTATTTTAGCCTTCAAATTATTATTGCACTTATTACATTAACATAAAAGTATTGAATATGAAAAATAGGTTTTTGGCTGTCGGCTTAGGATTGTTTATCCTATCATGTAACTATGATAAGGCAAGTAATGGAAACATAGATCAAGCCTATGCCAAGGATGACTATGCTGCTATACATGGTCAGCATAAAAAAGAAATGAGAGAAAGACAGAAAGCATCCTCTCAAGATCAAAAGAAGGAAGCGCAACAAGTAGAAGTAAAAGATACAACAGCGGCCACAACTCCTGCTGCTACAGATTCAACCCACCACGAAGAGGCCCATCATTAATCTCAATACACATGCTATTGGTAGACAGGGAGTTTGATATATTTATCTCTAGTGATAAAATACAAAAAAGGGTTGCTGAACTGGCATCCGAAATCGCTCGTGAATACAGAGAAAAGGACCCCTTGTTTATTGTAATTCTAAATGGCGCCTTCATATTCGCAGCTGATTTGATAAAGGCAATTGAATTTCCTTGTCAGGTGTCTTTTGTAAAAGTATCCAGTTATCAGGGGGTGGAGAATTCAGGAAGTATTAAAACCCTTTTTGGTCTCTCCGACAATTTAGAAAATAGGAATTTGATAATAATTGACGATATCGTCGATACGGGAAATACGATGGATTTCATGGTGAATACCTTAAGACCCTCAAAGCCTGCTTCGATAGAATGTGTATCATTATTGCTCAAACCAGACGCTTACAATAATAAATACGAGCTAAAATACATTGGTTTCACCATTCCGAACGATTTTGTAGTTGGATATGGCCTAGATTACAACGGATATGGCAGAAATCTGAAAGACCTGTATCATATTAAAAATTAATCCTTAATTTTGCCCGCTGTTTTAAAAATTAATATATGCTTAACTTAGTTTTATTTGGCCCGCCATACGCTGGTAAGGGTACCCAAAGTCAAAACATCATAGAAAAATACAATCTCTTGCATCTATCGACCGGCGATCTGCTTAGGGCGGAGATGAAAGAAAGTACTGAGCTAGGATTGAATGCCAAACAGTTTATAGAAAATGGTTTACTTGTTCCTGACGAAGTAGTGATAGGAATGATTAATAATAAGATTAAGGCTTTTAAGACTGGGAATGGATTTATCTTTGACGGATTTCCACGAACGGTGCCTCAGGCAGGAAATTTAGATCAGATTTGCCAGCAAAACGATATTGAGATTACCGCAACAATATCTCTCATTGTCGATGTTGAAGAGCTTGCCAAAAGAGCTGCCATTAGAGGTTTAACGTCAAACAGGTCCGATGACAAAGATCCTAAGGTAATTCAGCAAAGAATTTCAGTCTACCAAAACGAAACTGCACCGGTAGCCGATTACTATAAAGCGAAGTCAAAATACTTTGAGGTAAATGGAATGAATAGCATTGACCAGGTGTTCGCAGATATTACAACAATTATTGATTCTTTCTTATAAATAGAGGAAGGCTTAGAAGCAATCCTGCTTTTGACATAAACCTTAATAAATACAAAAAATATTGGCCTCCTCAAATTTCATTGATTATGTAAAAATATGCTGCCGCTCCGGCGCTGGCGGAGCTGGTTCTGTCCATTTCCGAAGAGAAAAGCACGTGCCCCTAGGCGGCCCCGATGGTGGAAATGGAGGACGAGGTGGACACATAATACTTAGAGGCAACAAACAGCTCTGGACGTTACTTCATTTAAAATATAGGAAGCACGTCATCGCTACACCTGGTAAATCAGGGGAGGGTGGAGGAAGAACAGGAGCTGATGGGGAAGATGTAATATTGGAGGTACCAGTTGGTACAATTGCTAAGGAATCGGAAACTGGAAAATTTCTATTTGAGATTACTGAAGACGGACAAGAGGCCATATTAATGCCCGGAGGCCGTGGAGGATTAGGTAATCGTAATTTTAAATCCCCAACGAACCAAGCCCCACGTCATGCTCAACCAGGTGATCCCGGGGGAGAAGAGTGGATGGTATTAGAATTGAAGATTCTTGCTGATGTTGGTTTGGTCGGTTTTCCTAATGCTGGAAAGTCTACTTTACTAGCAAGCCTTTCTGCCGCAAAGCCAGAAATCGCAGACTATCCTTTCACGACGCTAGTTCCTAATCTTGGGGTGGTAGCCTACCGTGAATACAAGTCTTTTGTTATGGCCGACATACCAGGGATCATAGAAGGTGCAGCTGAAGGCAGGGGATTGGGGATAAGATTTTTGAGACATATTGAAAGAAATTCCATATTGCTATTCATAGTTTCTGCCGAATCGAAAAGCTTAAAGGATGATTACGAAGTTCTTTTAAATGAACTTGAAAAATACAATCCAGAGCTTCTCGATAAAAAAAGAATTCTTGCAATTTCTAAGGTTGATCTAATTGACGCAAAGCAGAAAAAAGCTTTAGAAAAAACATTGCCTAAAGACGTTCCTTATCTGTTTATCTCATCGGCAGCCAATATTGGCCTTACCGAATTGAAAGATACCCTCTGGGCTGCCTTGCAATAGAAATGCAGTGTCAACTTGGCAGGAAGTGTCAACTGGCAACAAAATTGTATTTCCCCACATCAAATATTGAATTAAAATAACACCTTAATGATACCGGAAGAAAAAGAAGTTCAAGGAGCGAATGATCCGACTTTGGAACAGATTGAAAACAATGAGCAGCCTGAGAGCACACAACAGGACGCAGTTGAAGATGAAAGCGAAAAGCTGAAGAAGGAAGTAGCGGAATTGAAAGATAAATATCTCCGTTTATACTCAGAGTTTGAAAACTTCAGACGT
Organism: Cytophagaceae bacterium; assembly: GCA_036386935.1. GTDB lineage: Bacteria > Bacteroidota > Bacteroidia > Cytophagales > Cytophagaceae > DASVUU01. The sequence continues at coordinate 5,527 of DASVUU010000177.1, forward strand.
CGGACCTCAAGAGAGAAGATTGAATTTTTTAAGACAGCGAATGAAGAAATGCTGACAGCGTTGTTGCCGGTAGTGGATGATTTTGAGAGAGCGCAAAAAGCTTTCAAAGAGACTACAGAAGTTACTGCCATAAGTGACGGAGTAAGTTTGATTTACAATAAGCTTTACAAAACGCTAGAAGGAAAAGGGTTAAAGCCGATGGATTCCTTAGGACAGCCTTTTAATACCGAACTCCATGAGGCGATCACGCAAAGTCCGGCACCAAGTCCAGACATGAAGGGTAAGGTAATAGATGTATTGGAAAAAGGATATTTTCTGAATGATAAGGTTGTTCGTTTCGCAAAAGTGATAATAGGAGCTTAGTACCCATATGTCTAAAAGAGATTATTACGAAATATTAGGAGTAAGCAAATCATCTTCTGAAGATGAGATAAAGAAGGCATATAGAAAACTTGCCATTAAATACCATCCCGACAAAAACCCGGACGATCCTTCCTCAGAGGACAAATTTAAGGAAGCTGCTGAGGCATATGAAATTCTAAGCAATCCCGAAAAAAAGCAGCGCTATGATCAGTTTGGTCATCAAGGTGTCAATGGCGGTGGCGGCGGTGGAAGTATGAATATGGAAGATATCTTTTCCCAATTTGGAGATATTTTCGGTAATGGAAGTCCATTTGAAGGCTTTTTCGGAGGTGGTGGAAGACAAGGTAGAGCGACTAGAAGAGGCTCTAACCTTAGAATTAAACTAAAACTGACCCTTGATGAAATTGCCGCAGGCGCTGAAAAGAAGATTAAGGTAAAAAAATATGTCGCTTGTGAAGCTTGCAGTGGTAATGGATCTAAGAACGGGTCGTCACTGCAGAATTGCGCAACTTGTCAAGGTAACGGCCAAGTAAAAAAGGTAGTAAATACTATGTTGGGACAGATGGTCTCTACAAGTACTTGCCCTTCTTGTAATGGCGAAGGTTCTGTCATTAGCCAAAAATGCGGCGAATGCCAAGGTGATGGCAGAATGCTCAAAGAAGAGGTAATCAGTATCAAAGTTCCGGCCGGTGTCGCCGAAGGCATGCAGCTTTCTATGAGCGGTAAAGGAAATGTACCTTCACGTGGTGGTATTCCCGGCGACTTGCTTATTGTAATCGAAGAAGCAGAGCATGAATTCTTAAAGCGTGATGGCTTAAATGTTGTATTTGAACTTTACATAAGCTTTGTAGACGCTGTATTAGGTACAACTGCCGAAGTTCCTACGATAGATTCTAAAGTCAAAATCAAAATTGATCCAGGGACTCAAAGCGGGAAAGTATTAAGATTGAAGGGTAAAGGCATAAAAGAAGTCAACGGCTACCAAAAAGGTGATCAGCTTATTTATGTGAATGTCTGGACACCTCAGGAACTGAACCGTGAGGAAAAGGAGATTTTAACAAAACTGAAGGATTCTGACAATTTCAAACCAAACCCTGGTAAAAACGACAAAGGATTTTTTGAGAAGATGAAGGAGTTTTTTTAAGAACAAATAAGAATTAGACAACGAGGCCGATCATGATGATTGGCCTTTTTGCTTTATAAGCCTCATTAGAAATTACCATAATAGCTTCTCCGAATGGTCCAATTGTATCAACGTCTACTACAGGTACCCTTTAGCTTGCAAATTAAACAACTCAAAATACCTCCCTCTTTTTTCTAAAAGTTCTGTGTGGCTACCAAGTTCTTGAACGGTCCCGTTTTCTATAACCAGAATTCTATCCGCCATTCTCACTGTGGAAAACCGATGCGATATTAGTACGGCAGTCTTGCCTTTCGTTAATTCGGAAAATCTCATAAAAACCTCATGTTCTGCACGTGCATCAAGCGCCGCCGTAGGTTCGTCTAGAATAAGCAGCTGAGCATCTCGCATATAAGCTCGTGCCAAAGCAATTTTTTGCCACTCTCCACCTGATAAGTCAACGCCGCCGTTGAATCTTCTGCCTATCATCTGGTTATATCCTTCAGGTAGTTTATTTATGACAGTATCAGCAAGGCTAAGGTGTGATGCCTCTTTGATTTTATCTAAATTCATTACTTGGTCCACCTTTCCGACCGCGACATTTGTCGATGCCGTCATTTGGAACTTAACAAAATCTTGAAAGATTACTCCCGTTGTATTTCGTAAATCTGCGACGTCATACTCTTTTATATCGAATCCATCGAGCAAGATTCTTCCTTCAGTTGGCTCATAGAGGCCAGAGAGCAATTTGACCAAAGTGGTTTTTCCAGCACCATTTTCTCCTACCAATGCCAGCTTTTCCCCCGCCCGAAGATGAAAGTTTAAATTCTGTAAGGCCCATTTGGTATTATTAGTATAGCGAAAGCTAACGTTTTCGAATACAAATC
>DASVUU010000178.1:0-4090 GCA_036386935.1 Cytophagaceae bacterium
TACTTTTGGAGATGATGCTGGAAAATTGGATTTGATGAAATCGGGGCATCATGTAGGGTTGGCCTCTGGCAGTATATTAGAGCCAATGGTAGATTTGTATCGCTACACCGGAGATGCAAAATATCTTAATTTCTGTAAATATATTTTTCGAGCCTGGGAGCAAGAAAACGGGCCAAAAATCATGAGTAATTTGGAGAAATTCGGCGATGTAACAAAAGTCGGAAATGCCAAAGCCTATGAAATGCTCTCTTGTATGCTGGGGATAGCAAAGTTTTACAAACTGACTGGAGAGGAAAGCTATTACAGAGTCTTACGAACTGCATGGACAAATATTCAATCGAACAAATTGTATCTAACGGGTACCACGAGTTCATTCGAGCATTTCAAAGAGGATCATATTTTGCCAGCGGCCAATGATGATCATATGGGCGAAGGTTGTGTAACCACCACTTGGATCCAATTTAATTACCAACTTTTCACAATTTCAGCAGACTCCAAATATATGGAGGAAATGGAAAGATCCGTTTATAACCACCTATTTGCAGCTGAAAATCCGGTGACCGGCTGTGTTAGCTATTATACCGCCTTGCAAGGCGCAAAGCCACACAAGTGCGATCAGGGCTTCTCCTGCTGTCTGTCTAGTATCCCAAGAGGAATTTCCATGGTGCCTGATATGGTGTGGGGGAAAGTAAATGGTGTATTTTCTGTATTAATGTATGAGAGTGGAGAAGCAATAGATTCTATTCGAGCCGCAGACGGTAGTTCCATAAAAGTAGCTGTCAAGTCAGAAAGCAAATTTCCTTTTGAGGGCAAATTAAAATATACCATCAATCCATCCTCTGCCAAACATTTCGCTATTAATTTTCGCGTGCCTGGTTGGTGTACAAGTTTTACAGCATCGGTGAATGGAAAAATATACAAGGGAGTAGCAGGTAATTTTTTGTCAGTAAAAAGGAAGTGGAAACCGGCAGATGTAATAATTATCAATCTTAATATTCCAACTCAAATCGTTTCGGGCGGCAGTTCCAATCCTAAGCAAATTGCCATTAAGCGGGGGCCTCAGGTCCTGGCTATAGATCTAGCGTTAAATCCTTATCTTACGGCTATATCAACAGTGTCTTGTGACACTAATCACTTAATATTAATGGACGCCAAAGACCTACTTCCTATCCAGTGGTCCTGGAAACAGGCTTATTCAACGGAACTTAAAGTTAACGGACTGGTAGAAAAAATCATTTTAGTGCCATTTGCAGAGGCCGGGCAATACGCTACAGAAATTGGTGTATGGATTAATGAATCAAAAAAATAATATTTTATTTGGACCGAAGGTATTACCTCTTCGCTAAATAATTGTAGTATCTAATACTTATATAATAGACTACCTTCGTGCAGACCCTTAAAGTATAGCAAATCTGCCTCAAAATGTTTCTATGCACAGGTATTTTTCCTGTAAAATGATTGAGTATTGCCTTAGAATAATTCCATTGGGGTTAGCCCCCCTATTTTTGTTAGAGTATATTCCTTCTGAGAACACGAAAAAATGAGAGTTTCAGCCGATTGAGATAATTTGACTCTATCACATAATTCAATAGGCAGAGCAATTTTCAACCTAATCAATGCTTTCGCCAAGGTTCGACGCTTACTTCAGACGTTTATCTAGAGAGTTATTTACCCTGTTGCGTCTCTTCCTTCATCTACCTTCCTTCAAGTGTTTCAACTTTATTGATAGCCTTTGTCAACCTCTCTGCTCCTACCTCCTTGTCAAAATCAAACTGGTTCATGGCTTTAAGAGTGGCTTTGAGCTGGTATGGAAATAGTACGGTATGCTCTTCTTTATTCTGGCAGACACATCAAAGCTTCAGATTTCACATTAAACCGTTACTTATCTTGTAGTCAGGCTGAAAGACCATAGTCGTTTTACATTAAAATAAAGTGAGACTCTCATCCTTATTGGCCGCTATACCAACGCGATGAAGAGAATATGCTTTAATCCTTTTCTGTGCTACTTGCTGATAAAAGCAAGATACATTTGTCTGAATGATATGAAACTTATCTATTTTTGAAAAAAGAAACTATGAAAATCATCAGATACACTCCTGCTGCCATTAGAATATTGGTTTTTACTATGTTCATCACCTGCATCTTCAGCTTTAAGCAATCCTCTAAAAAACCCTTTGAAGAGGAAGCCAAAAAAAATAATATGCTCCGTATACATTGGAAAGACAACGGACTTACTATTTCGGGTGACAAGTTACCGGGAAAAAAAATGGACATATTATACCTCGAGGCTTTTTGTAAAACTGGTTCAACAAGCCAGAAATGGGAAGAAACTATAATTCAACATAAAACAGAATTAATATCCGCTGATGATAACAACACTCATATCAAGCTAAGAACTATCGTGCAACCGGATATGGTAGTTACGCATGATATCAGAGTTCAAAAAGATGAAGTGGAATTTAATCTCGTACTCGAAAATAAAGGCAAGAATCCTATCGATGCAGACTGGCTTCAACCCTGCATACGTATAGATAAATTTACCAATCGTAAGCAGGAAGACTATCTTTCCCGCTGTTTCATCTTTACTAAATCAGGATTAACAACGTTAGATAAAACACAGCGTACTGAAGAGGCTATCTACAAAGGCGGTCAGGTTTATGTACCCGCTGGCATTAATCTTAATGATGTTAACCCGCGCCCCCTTAGTCCGGATCGCCCTATTAATGGCCTTATTGGATGTTTTTCAGATGACGATAAATATATAATGGCGACTGCGTGGGATAATTACCAAGAACTATTCCAGGGGATATTTGTATGCATTCATAGTGACCCTAGAATAGGAGGATTAGAGGCAGGTAAGGTAAAGAAATTAAAAGGAAAAATTTATATTATAAAAAATGATCCTCAGAAATTAGTTGAGCGGTATCAACGGGACTTTGCTGTAAAAAGATAACCGTGCCTAAATTTGGTGATTACAATAAGAGTGTATTTCAGCGCGCAAGAGTAAAAGATTAAAATTTATTTGATGGGGACGAAACGGTTCGGCTCTTGAAGTGTCCTCTGAACACCTGCAAATAAAGTTGTCGCTCCCACTAAGCCGTCAAGATGAACTACAGTTTCCATTTGATGATTCAATCAGTTTTGAGTCTTCGGCTATTAAATTTTAATAAGCTTCCTTAAAGAATCTTTCCGATTTCTTTAAGGAAGCTATCAAAGTTCTATCATCTTTCTCCTTATCTACTTTAATGAACGTCTGTATCAGTAGTAAGATATCCATTAAGGGAGAGAAAAAGGCTTAGCTATCCCCCGGCACGGTATCGTCACCACCATCGTCTGGTCCACTTCCGTCTGGTGTCGGTTGGCATATGCAATAGTCAAAATAACTAGCCCAGCTTCCGCCTGAAGAAATTTGTTTACCAGCGCCCCAGGCTGTTTGGCCATTCACATAAGATCCGTTAGAGGATAGCTGTACGACCTCAGCATGTGCTGCTACGACAATACAATTTGAAGTAATGCTTGATAAGGGTATGGTATAAGTATAGTCTGTAACTTTAGGTTCGTGTGGTTGTTTGTAAGGAAAATTGCCAATTTTTGGATTTCCGCTTGAGCCTGTTGGTAGGCCAGACAATGGCCCTACGTAAAGATGCGTTTGCTGCATCAACCAATCACCATTCGTGTGAAATGTTACATACATGTTGACAGAGTCATTGCGTACTGTGATGGTTCCAGCAAGCATATTTTTACCTGCATAAAACTGACTGACTGTGTTTTCGCAAGTAGTGGATGCAATTGCTGGCGAAGGAATGTCTGAAGTAATCTCAGTGGTATTTTCGTTGCTTTTAGCATATTGCGGTGAGACATCCCTTTTTTCGCAAGATGACATCAACATTATGCCAACGGCTAAAGACGGCATATACAGGTACTTTTTCATAGGCTGGTTTGGGTTTGTATTGATGAATTTTACGCCTAGAAATAAAAAAGGTTGATATAGGGAGTAAACATTACATCGAAAAAATTGGGGGAATTATTGCCACATGTCAATCCATAGGAGAATTATTGTCTTAATGGATGTTGAAAGTAACATTAGCCT
>DASVUU010000179.1:0-2852 GCA_036386935.1 Cytophagaceae bacterium
TATCCGCATTGACGTTGACGCCATCGTTGATGAAAATAGAAATCTAATGAAGGAAATCAGAAAAATCAGGATGAGGTATCATCAAAAGATGAAATCATTACGTTTAAATTGATTGTATGGCTTTCAACGGTTGGCCTGTGGCCTCTTCATTTACATCGGCGGCAAATGCATTCAAAAGCATTCTCATTTCTTCGCAATGTTGATCGTTGCAAGATGCGATGTTGAAACGTGCAAATGAAGAGGAATAGCCGACCTTGAGCGTATAGGCTGTTTCTGGCATAACTGCGAACATGTCTTCATCCGTCCAATCATCACCTGCGGCCATGATGAAGTCGTAATCTTTTTTAAGCCATTTGAGTGCAGCCTTTCCCTTGTTGATGCCGGCATTTTTTACTTCAATCACCTTATTGCCTTCCATTATCTTAATGTTCATGTTGTTGGTAAGATACTTTAGTGTATCCACAAGCTCACGAGCTCTAAGGCTTCCGAGTTCTTTGTCTGCTTTTCGGAAATGCCAGACAAGAGAGTAATCTTTTGTTTCGACAAATGAACCGGGTGTCCTATCTACAAACAATTCCATCACAGGCCTAATTTGAGCCTTCCACTCATCGGTAATATATTCGAATAGACTCCAATAAGCTCTGCCTTCTCGCAGCCAAACGCCATGCTCACCTATCATGTCAATAGATAGGTGGCCAAGCCATTCTTGCAAGGTATCTTTGTCTCTGCCACTTATCACTACAACTTTATTTTTTGGATTGGCAGATAGTCGTTGTAAGGTATTGATTAAGTCCTTGTCAGGCCGAACTTTTGTCGGGTCGGCATTAAACGGCATTAATGTTCCGTCATAATCCAAGAAAATAATTCTACTTTTTGCTTTCTGGAAATCAGTTATTATCTGCTCTTTTATTTCTGCATTTACTCGACGCACCACTAATTCTTTTTGCTTGGTCATCGTGTATTCTAACCTCTCCATAAATAGGTGGACCCAGTGATGGATGTCATACCTCCTTACAATGTAGCTAAGTTCTTCCATGCGCCTCGCTTGTTCTTCCTGTGGCATCACCAAAGCCTGATGGATAGCCTGGGACAGCTCATGCAAGTCGTGCGGGTTGATAACAATAGCTTCAGAAAGTTCTTTTGCGGCGCCAGCCATTTCGCTCAAAATCAGCACGCCTTTTTTGTCCGTACGGCTTGCGATATACTCTTTACATACCAAGTTCATCCCATCTCTCAGAGGGGTAACTAAGGCTATGTCGCACATACTGTAGAAAGCCGAAAGTGATTGGAAAGGAAAAGACCGGTAGAAATATTGTATGGGAGACCAGCCCATATCTCCATGTTTTCCGTTGATTCTACCAACTAATTCGTCGATTTCTATCTTCAATTTTTTGTATAGTGAAACCTGGTCCCTAGAAGGCACTACTACAAGTATAAGTGTTACCTTATTTTTAAAGTCAGGGTATTGCTCCAAGAAGAAGTCATAAGCACGCAATCTCTCTGGAATACCCTTGCTATAATCTAACCTGTCAATTGAAATGATGAGTTTGCGATCGTTGTTGTCTCGCTTGTAGTTTTTTATTTCGTTTTGTGTTTCCTCGGATAAAGCCGCTTCCTGAAATTTCTGGACGTCTATTCCCATTGGGAAGGCATCCACATGGCAGAGTCTGTCGTTCACACGAAGCTGTCCCATTTGGTTGTCAACGCCAATGATTCTACTTACAGAGCTCAGAAAGTGGCGGACGTCATCAAACGTATGAAAGCCAATAAGGTCAGCGCCTGTCATGCCTTGCAATATCTCTTCTCTCCATGGTAAGATTCTAAATATCTCGTAAGAGGGAAAAGGAATGTGCTGAAAAAAGCCTATGGTAGCGTTTGGTAAAGCCTCCCTCAGCATTTTAGGTAGAAGAAGCAGCTGATAATCATGTACCCAAATAGTGTCGTTAGGCTCGGCATATTTGAGTATTTCATGGCAATATTTTTCATTGACCCTTTTATATGCCTCCCAGTTTTCCTCGACGAAGGAAGTGTGTTTTGTAAAATAGTGAAACAAAGGCCATAGTGTCGAATTGCTAAATCCTTCATAAAATAGCTCTACGTCCGATTCGGACAGAAATACGGGAGCCATGTTTTCTTTTAGAAGATCGTCACTCACCGTCTTCATTTTATCTTCCTCAGATATGATATCTCCAGGCCATCCTATCCAAATGTTTTCGCCCGTCTTGTATACTGAGCCTAACCCAGTTGCTAATCCGCCCGCACTAGGGCTCACCACAAATTTTCCTTCTTTTTCTTTGATACTTACCGGAAGTCGGTTAGAAACAATTAATGTCTTCGTCATTACGTTTATGCTAAAAAAATAATATTTAGATAACCCTGATTGGTTTAATCTGTTTATTATTACAGATAATTTAAATGTTTAGGCATCTATGTCAGCCATTTGATTTTAAAATTTACTTGATTTCCAAAATCTCAGATGATTCAATTATACAAAAATGGGAGAGCAGCAAAATAAAATATTCGATATACTAAGTGTCTTTGAGGAAGGAGTTTTTATTGAATTGAACTATAGCGAGAAGGCGCTTAATTTTAAGTTAGAATGTAGATTTCTCGCCGAAATGCTGGATCCGAACTATGCCAATTTCTATGGCGTGTTCAAAGATTGTGAGGACTTTTATTTTGAGCCTTGGGACGAAGAGGGATTGGTGCTGAGGGCGGCAAAGGACATCGAGGCACTGAAGCCTGATATATTATCCATTGAAGTTGCTGAGGATGATAGCATCAAAATATTTTCCAACTGTTCAGAATCCTTCTCGGGCGGAAACTTTGTAATACATGCCAAAGATCTAATG
>DASVUU010000180.1:0-3341 GCA_036386935.1 Cytophagaceae bacterium
AATTCGCAGTGAGCTCCGACATGATGACACCTGATATCACCTACGTAAACTAGTTCTGGGTCTGTAGCAATCTCAATATTCCCTAGATTAATGAAGCCATACTCCACCGAGTAGGTAAGCTTTTCTGCATCTGCATAAAAGTTGTGGACGTGATTTATATTATGGCTGGTGGGAATGAAGACTCGATCGCCATCGGGGGTACATTGACTAAAAGCAAGAAGGCTGAAAAGACTAAAAATAATGTTTGTGTAGGTACACGACATAAGAATGCTGAAATAAATAATATAGGACTTAAATTAAGATGCCCGTGAACTGAAAATATTCAAAAACTTACAATATAATCTTTAAAGGCTTGTTCCGCTATCTATGCCTTTGCTCACGAGAAATGGCGCAGAAAGAATTCCCTCACTTTTAGTAATCAATTCATGCAGACTATCAATCAACTGAACCGTCTTTTTTAAAGTTTCTTCATCAACAATTTTGCCATTATTATCAATTTTAGATTTAACAGAGGAGATCACCATTTGGGTATGTGTAGTCATATGCGCCTCTAGAATTAACAATGTACCTAAAAGTGACTCGTGAGCTTTTTCGCCAGACAATCCTGCTGTAATGAGTGCAACAGGTTTTTTTGAAAATTCCATTGAAGACACTGTCCAATCGATTGCGTTTTTTAAACTACCTGGTACGCCAATAGCGTATTCAGGAGTACATATCAATATTCCATCTGCTTCCTTGAGTTTGTTTCTGAAGTCGCTCACTGTTTTTGGAGGATTTTCCTTGTCATCATCAGGGTTGAAATGCGGAAGCTGCGTGAGTCCATTAAAAATATCTATCTGGAATAATTCCGTTGATAATCCTGCAATTGTCTTTATCAGAGCAAGATTGGAGGATGTCTTTCGAGTGCTTCCGGATATGGCTAATATTGTTGGTTTTTTGTTCATCGCTTTGAGAATGTATTAAATAGATAGGTAATTTACCATGTATTAAACGAATTTACGAAGATATATTCTGTCCTTTTCTAACCAAAGCTGAGGGCTAGCAGCAATAGGACCCTTGATTCTTCGCTAATAAACCATACAGTTTTAAGAAAAGGTATGCGTAGCGAGATGACCCAGGAACCTTTGATAAACAAAATTGAACTTAGTCCATTATAATTTGTAGGTTTGCTCTTTTGTAAGGTGTGATTTCAAATTATGGCAGCAGGTTTTTTTGCGATTTTAGATGATATAGCTGCTTTGATGGATGATGTTTCTGTGGCGACAAAGATAGCAACACAGAAGACAGCAGGTATTTTAGGCGATGACCTGGCGGTAAATGCCGAAAAGGCGACGGGTTTTTTGTCCTCAAGGGAGCTACCTGTACTTTGGGCGATTACTAAGGGCTCCTTTCTTAATAAGCTTATTATTGTTCCTGTTGCCTTATTGCTTAATGCCTTTCTCCCGGCAGCGGTGAAGGTGATCTTAATATTAGGTGGTGTGTACCTCGCCTACGAGGGAGTAGAAAAGATCGTTGAATTCCTTTTTCATCGGTCCAAAGACGGGCAAGAGGTAATTAAAGAAGATAAGCAAGAAGACGCTGGAGCAGAGAAGGCTAAGATTAAATCTGCGATCGCAACAGACTTTATTCTTTCCTTAGAGATTGTAATCATAGCTCTTGGAAGCGCCGCAGAAGAGTCTGAAATAACTCAAATAGTAACCGTTACAGCGGTAGCTATCTTTGCAACAATCGGTGTATATGGAATAGTGGCGCTTATTGTGAGAATGGATGACGCTGGCTATAAGCTGATGAAATATTCTAAAAATAAAGGTCTTTTATCCTTGCTGGGGTCCTTATTGGTAAAGTCATTGCCTATCATTATCAGATTTTTTGCCGTCGTGGGCACCGTTGCTTTAATATTGGTTGCGGGAGGCATTTTTGTTCACAATATCAAAATCTTCCATCACTTCCTTCCGCAGATTCCTGATATGGCAAAAGAGGCAGGGTTTGGCCTAGCTGTGGGGCTGCTCGCTGTAATCCTGATGTTCTTGGGTAAAAAGGTTTTATCCTTATTTAAAAGAAAAAAAGTAGTAGCCTGACCTAGCGAGGTTTATACCATTGTGTGAACTGACTTTGATGACTGGCTCTTTTATCACCTTTATAACCTCAATTTATAATTCTTTTGATTTCATTTCTTCTGAAACTTCAATTATTGAAATCAATTGTTTAAGTGGTTGGTTGCTTGAATAAATTACAATTGCTTAGTGTCTTTTTTTATATTTGCCATAGATATGGGAAAATTAATATTTGTTTTCACTCTAAGTATTTTGGTTTTGGTTGGCGGGTGTAAAAAGAAAGACAGTTCGCCACCAACGCCGACTTTAATGACCAATGGCTTAAAGGGTGTGACCACATTCATTCAAACAGCTACTGATATTTACGTAACTACTTTCGACGCTACCTCTGGTGGAGGTATATCCAAGGTACCTAAGGGAGGTGGATCACCTGTTCAAATTGCTAAAGACGACAGGAGTCTACGTGGACTTTTTGCAGATGAAAAGAATATATACTGGATTACTTCAGATTCTACATTGTACTCCATGTCAATAAATGCAGATGTGCCGATAAAAATTTCCGAAGGGTTCGGCGGTTCGATGAATTATTACGGCGGCCAGGTTCATAATAACTATGTCTACACTGTTGACCCTGTGCTGAAAGGAAGATTAATCCGCCTTCCTTTGAATAGCAGGGAGCCTGACGTATTAATAACTGACCAGCTTTACCCGCATTCTTTGCTCATTAACAACGAAGATCTTTATTGGGCGACCCTGGCGGGGGCTGAAATAAAAAAAGCCAGCTTGAACGACCTTAAGGTTGTGGTGCTCACAAATTCAATTAAAGCCTTGACGCTTGAGCAGGAGGCTGGTTTCCTGTATTGGTATAACGATATGTCTATTGAGCGGAATAATACTCAGCCTCGAAGGTTCTCGATTAGCAAAATGCCAATCAGTGGCGGCGCAATCCAAGTACTCAGGTCTGATGAGAAAACCATAGAAGGATTCGGCGTCCGCGGTGGCAAGATCTATTGGGCATCAGAGGGGCGTGTACAGAGCATGTCTACATTGGGCCAAGATTATAAGATCCTGGCATCAAACCTAGATAGCATAAAGGGTTTGCTCGTAGATGATTTTTTCGTTTATATTTTACATGGGGTTCAGCTTAGCAGGATATCTAGCCGATAGTTAGGCCTTTTTAATTAGATCCCCTTAAACTTTTTCTATTTAGACCCTTATTACGTATCTTCATCACTTATTGAAAAAGTGAATTTATGGATATTTACGTTGGCAGTCTCCCTTTTAAGC
>DASVUU010000181.1:0-3746 GCA_036386935.1 Cytophagaceae bacterium
GCACATTATTCAATAATTCTGTGGCTATAAATAGCTCTGCGGTTGCCTATTCTATCAATAGTAACAATACATTTGCCTTGACCAAAACACTTAGCCTGCAGGCAACAATCAACTACCTATCAAAACGTCCAACAGCCCAAGGGGAGGATTCGAGGTTCATTAGCCCTACTCTATCACTAAAGAAAAGCTTTCTTGAAGGAAGGCTTTCTGCTGTATTCCAATGGCAGAATATAGGACTAGGAATCATAAAAAGTAATGAACAGCGCATTACCACTTGGGGTGGCAACTTTTATACCACCACAAATTACATACAGGAGAAAGACATCCTACTGCTTAACCTGAGCTATAATCTGAATAGACAGAACAAAAAGTTCAAGTTGCCAAGTAGCGAGTTTGGGGAGAAAGAATTTTAATCAAGCGTGCTCTTGTATAGACTTAACCTCTCTGGCATCCGCAGTATTGGTGGTATCATTCCCAAATTGAAACCTTATTAACGATCTAAAAATTTGCCCAAATTAAAGATTTGGCTACATTTGTCCATCAAATCTATAGAGTTAATAATATATCAAAATATACAATGAAAAAAATCGTACTAATAGCATCATTTATTGCCACAACGACTTTGGCTTTCTCCCAGAGTACAGATCGCGTAGTTATCACCGGTTCCAGATTTACCTATCCGCTCATCAATAAGTGGATAGAAGAATTCAAAAAAGTCGAGCCTGGTGTGACCTTTCACGTTATCCCAAGAGGTACCCCAAATGTAGACAGCGCAAACCTCATCATCAATGCCCATGAACTTGCTTCCGAAGAAATAAGGCCAGGATATAAGGTGCTCAACTTCTCACGCTACGTTCTATTGCCTGTAGCCAATGAAAAGAATCCATTGTTGGGTCAATATTTAAAGGAAGGAATTGAAGAAAAAGATCTGAAAAAACTATTTTTCAAAAAGTATGATCCATTGGCAGAGTTTGACCAGCCAAAGGAAAGAGCAAAAGACAAAGACAAATATAAACCAACGGTTTACACAAGAGAGCAAAAAGCTTGTGCTCCTACCACCTTTGCAAAAAACTTCGGGTTCGTTCAGCAAGATATTGTTGGAAAGCCGATCGGAGGTGATGATCAGCATTTGATCTCCGCGATTAGAAAAGACACGAATGGTATCACTTACAATAACCTCGGGTTTATCTATGACCTGAAAACTAAAGAACAGCAAAAAGGAATACGCGTGATTCCATTAGACTTGAATGGAAATGGCAAACTAGATGCGAATGAAAATTTCTATAGTAATCTTGACGAAGTGATCACAAAACTAGAGGCAGAGACACATCCTGAGATTACAACTGGCTATATCAACATCTCTTATCCAAGCGACCTAAAAGAAACACACAAAAATTTGTCTCTCTTTTTAACCTGGGTGCTAAATGAAGGTCAAAAGTTCAACCATGAATATGGATTTCTAAATCTTCAAGAGGAGATACTTGCCAAGCAAAAGCAAACATTAGTGAGCGCTAAATAACACCCATCAACTAAACGATCTAGCACCATGAAAACATTTAAATATATTGCCTTACTAGCTGCCTCCTCTTTCCTTTACTCTGGAACGCAGGCGCAGACAAAACCTAAAAATGAAGAGGTTATTGGGACCCTCACCTATTCAGGTACTCGGCTAACGTACCCATTGGTAGAGGCTTGGATTAAAGAATTTAACAAGCAATATCCTAACGTCTCAATTGGCTTGTTGCCTCAAAAGAGCGCCACCACAGCTGATCTTAAAATATTGGCGTATACGCTGGGAGCCAATGAAATAAAGCCTGATGAAGCTTACATTATCTCTAGCAATTATGCTCAGCTTCCTATTTCAAATAGCAATAACCCAGCTTTAAAAGAATGGTCAAAGACGGGATTGAAGGAAGCTGACATTAAACAATTGTATTTTAAAACGGACAGTACGCAAACTGCCAGTTCACATAATAAGGTAACAATATATAACAGAGGCAGCGCCGTTTGTGCAGCTAAGTCATTTGCTTCTCACTACGGCACGAGCTTTAGTCAAAGCAATGGGATCGGGGTGAATGGAGACGATAGAACGCTCATTGAGGCTACAAAGAAGGATCCTAACGGAATAACCTATAACAACTTGGGATTCATCTACGATTTGACGACCAGAAAAGTGATCGATGGAATTAGTGTCATCCCAATTGACATTAATGAGAATGGTAAAGTTGACGCAGATGAAAACATCTATTCCAATCTGGATCAGCTTTTAGCGAAGCTCGAGACTGGTAATGTCTCCGCGGTCACTGTGGACAAAGTAAATATTGTCTACAAAAAAGAAGAAAAGAACCACGCGCTTGCGCTCTTCCTTGAATTTGTTCAGTCACCTGCTGGTCAGAAATTAAACCACCAATATGGTTTCCTAAGTCCGGACACAGACAAACAAATTGTTGCGCTTCAGAAAAAGAAAAATCTTACAGCTAAATAATCATCTACATTCAAAGTCCTGGGCCATCACAATACCTTGCCCAGGCACTATTTACCTATGAAAAATATTGTTACTATTCTATTTTCTGCATTGAGTATTTCCACAAGTATAGCGCTGGCCTCACCAGACGACAAAGAAAAAAAGAAAAAAGCAAAATCCAGTTGCTGTAGTTATGATGAGTTCGCCAGGAAAAATAAACGTGTCAAAACAATTTGTCCCAATCCCCAAGTAACGCCCAAAACAATATCAAGATGAAATACTTTGCAGCAACATTTCTAAGCTTAGCGATCTATAATTCAGTTCAAGCGCAGGATATTAAAAGCTATACTCTCAAGGAAGAGAAAATCATTTCTATTTCCACAAAGAATCGAATTGAAACATATAATGGCAAGACTGCGCTTGTTGTGGAGCAATCGAAGCTTGGTGAATATGCCTATACCATAATAAAGGATACAGATTTCCATAACGGCACTATTGAAATAGATCTTGCTGGACAGCCCAAAGCCGATGCACCGCAGGGATCAAGAGGTTTCGTTGGCATTGCTTTCCGTTTGGCTAAAGACACATCAAAGTTTGAATTGATCTACTTGAGACCAAGTAACGGCAGAGCCGATGATCAAGTAAGGAGGAACCACAGTACACAATATGTTTCCTATCCAGGCTTCCCATGGGAAAGGCTAAGGAAAGAAAGCCCGGAGAAATACGAATCCTATGCAGATCTAGTCCCCGGTGAATGGACAAAAGTAAAAATCGAAGTTCTTGACGAAAAGGCAAGGCTATATTTGAATGGATCCTCCCAGCCAACTTTAATCATTAATGATTTGAAGCAGCGGAAGGATTTAAGAGGAAACATTGCCCTGTGGGTTGGTCCGGGTACCCTTGCGCAGTTTGCTAACCTTAGGATTCAGAAGTTGGACTAGATAGGGTGTCGTTGAAAAGCATGGTTTATTAAAATAGAAGTCATAAGCTTTATTATTCTGATTTAGCTAAAATAGGCTACTACCATTGCTTTGCTTTAATATAAAAATTATACGTTATCGATCGTTTGTTTTCGCCAGACCGACCGCTCAGCGCAGGCCGGCATTCGCAATTCTCATTGCTCTCCTCTTCTGGATAAAGAAAGTAAGCAAATCTCGGATCCCGGCGTAGGTCGGGGAGAATCAAGACAGTTTTAAACTCGCTGCAACTTTGCGCAATAGTTAATTGAGGTCTTTAAGTCAAGGTACTATCATTAATTACTGGCCGTTAGCTCAGACAGTAA
>DASVUU010000182.1:0-4079 GCA_036386935.1 Cytophagaceae bacterium
ATACGGAATATCAATTTCAACAGCCTCTGTCCACCAATAAATTGGCTCATTCCTCTGTTCCACTGTTTTTCTAGAAAAGGTAGCTAACCCGAACTTCACTCCTGATTTTATTAGCTTTTCATTAAGATAGATGTCGCAATAGGTAGGGAATTTATCATCATCTGCCTTATTAGCATTAGACCCGCCACCCATTTGGGCACGCTCCAGTTCTAACTTATATGTACCAGTCTTCTCGCAGCGTATGATCATTGGGGGAGACCAGTTGTCGTTGCTTTTAAGGGTAAAATCGTTATTTGCTTCGGTTCTGTATCCTTTATGCCAAATATTGTAGGGGCCCTTTTCCCAATCCTCTCTGTAAGCAGCGGGCTTTCTAGCGTCCAAGACGGCGACGGCGGGAATACCTATCACTCCTCCGCGTTTTTTAGAAAGAGGGGGAGCCGCGCTATTTGCAACTTTTAAGTACGACAGCCTCATAGCGTTATTTTCATTGAGCTGCTCACTCATGCTATAGGCTCCAATTTCACCAACATGGTCACCGTTTTTCATAAACAGTGCGTCATAGCCAAACCAGCTGAACCATTCATTTAACAGGTCAGTATTGACATTTCCAAATCTAGGATCCTTCATAGCTGCGGCATCGTTATCGTAGTCTATCCAAGAACCTCCCTCTCCTCCATTCCCTATTTCATTACCTCCTTCGTAGGCGTACATTTTAAGGCCGCAAAGACGGGCCAATGCAAAAATACCCTCTGCCTGATTACCAATGTGGACTGTGTTGTTCCATACTTCTGTAGCGAACTCACCAAAAATATATTTCATAGGATGAGTGGCATAATTTTGAGCTATTTCCTCAATGGATGCACTCTTATTAAATGGGCCATCGCCACCAGGCTGGAAATAGGCTGCGACAGACACAGAGTATAAATATTTCGACGGTGCATCTGGACCATATGCTTTCATCAGAAATTCTAAACCCCGTCCAATGTTCCATCCGTGACCTTCTGACCCATAACCTATTTGGCCCGCTAGCGTCGCTCGGATGCGGCTTCCAACACCTCCTTCTGCCTTCCAGCCCCAATCTATGGCAAATTGCTCCATCATTTCTTTGAGTCTTCGTGCCATCCATCTTTGATTAGCAGTCCAATCATTATTTTGGCAACCTGCACGATTTGCATTTTCTGATTCTTCAAGTTCGCAGCCTGGGCAATATTGGCCGCCTAATATTTTCAATTTCTCGGGATTTTTCTGATTCCATTCATCTCCTAAAGCCTGCCTCAACATGTAAAAGCCCATGAAGGGAGGACCAGTGTTCCAAAGTTCATTTCCAATCTCCACATGAACATTTAGTGTAGGTTTCAACCGTTGTTTTATAAGCTTTGACAATTGGAGGACATAGTTGTCGTCAGCCAGTGTAGGAATGGTAATCCACATATCTTTATTTAGATAATTTGATATGTCTATTACTGTCTCCCAGGGTGCGCCGGGGGACCACATTCCATCCACTCTGCCATCCGAGGTTTTAAAGGGAACTACATCTTCACTAAATCTTGTAAACTGTGGCTCGGGATTATCGCAATTAGGAGCAGACCATTCAAACGTATTGATATTTATTGGAGCATTTTGCGAGACACGTTTAGCCCAGGTCTGACCAAAATTACTCGGCGCAGAGAGCAGGCCCATGTATCGAAATGCGGTCCACATCTTGCTATGCTGAACATATTCGTCAGTAATAAACCTTGGATCATCAAAATCATATCCAGGCCGTACAATTTCTATGTCCTCTATATGACCTCTAAACTTGAAATAAAAGCCATTAACGCCCGGGTCTAGAAAACCTGGCTTTAATACCAATTCAAGGGTCGTGTAACCAACCGTAGGAACACCATTTTGAACATTTTGGTATTTGCATTGCCATTGGTCCAACCCATCAAATGTAAACGCGTCATTGGCCCCTTTATATCGAATCTTTAAAATGTCCCCACCCTTCATAGTAGGAAGTATATCTTGAGGATAGAATCTAAGTCCATGAACTTTACCAGCGATCGGCCATCCATCGTCACCTATACTACAGGTTCCCTCATTTTTAAAATACTGACCATGTTTATCACTGACGCTGGCTTGCGTCCAGAGATTGGTAAATTGAGGACTCATCATTGCACCCATTTGAGGTGAAGGAGCAGATTGGGAAACACATGGTTGTGCATTAACGGAGGTTCGTAATAGAAACATACTTAATAGGAGTACTAAACATGTTTTTACTATTCCTTTGTCTGGATTAAGAGCAATCATATTGAATCTTGTTAGTAAAAGGTAGATACGCACATCAAGGAGGCCTAAATGCAACTTTTTCCTTGAATTATTATAAAATTAAAGAATAGGAATTACTTTTCAAAGCTTATATTTATATTAAATAATTGGCTATGAGAGTGTTACAATGGGCTCTTTTACTCTTAGATGGCGAAATAGAAATATATAAAATATTGAAATTTAACCATCTATGAGAGGTAATTAAGCGAAGAACCGGCGGTTAGCTGAGGAGCAAGTCATGAGCTATTTTTGAAAAAAATTATACGCCTGGAAATTCTCAAAAGATTAAGCTTATGAGGGAGGTAATTGCTGAAAGAACTTCATTGGAAAAGGCCCGAAATGTGTACCTATATTATAAAAACCAAAAATACTCTAGTAAAAAAATAGATTGTCCAGCTCCTATAATTTTTATAAATTTGTGATAATTAATTAGTTATAAAAATTATATCTTGCACTAGTCCAGGGTTTTAAAAGTTGTTCAGAATCTCCTAACTCGCAAAATAAAAAAATACGGAAGCAGACAAAATGAACCACAACATAAGAATATGACAGCAAAATCCCGCAAAAATTTACGTTGTATTACCATTTTCATTTTAATTATTATAATAGGCCTTGCAACTTCAAACGCTCAAAGCTCAAAATTTCTAAATGTTGAAATTTTAAAGGAAATAAAGCGTGAATACTCTTCCCACGAGGTAATGTCAACTCAGTTGCCATTTGAAGTGTATAACGAGGACCAAGCACCGCAAAGAAAAGATAGCTATTGGTTGCGGTTTACCTATATTAAGACAGATCCATCAAAACAGTTCTATCTATTCCGGCCATTTTTACTAAGTCAAAGACTTGACCTTTACTACAAACTCAAAGGCCGCCTCCATCATCACGAAACAGGTCTTGAGTTGCCTTTCGACAAGCGACACCTTTTCCTACCAAACCTGTACCTTCCACTTCCCAATACAGCAGACACAACTGTTTGCTACTTGCACGTGAAGTCATTTTACGGATATTCTTTCTTCTTTGCCGAAAGGGACGCCCCTTCACTCATTAAAGAAGAATACAACCGAGCTTCAATGGAATATTTTTATATAGGTCTTGGCTTTTTGTCCATCATATTTAGTCTTCTATTTTACATCTACCTCAAAGAAAAGGTGTATCTCTACTATAGTCTGTTTACCATGATGTTAGTATTAGCAAGAATGACTTTCAGCGGCATTATTTTTAATTATATCAATGGTTTTTATAACCTGACCAGCCTTGATTCAATATTTAATCTTTATGCCATAAGTTATGCTGGAATAAATATTGCCTTGCTCCTATACTTTCATGAATACTTTAGGTTTTATGAAAGGTCCAAAAGCTATCATAGAGCTATCTATTCAATTATAGCTTTTAGATTATTACTGCTCTTGTTCAATGACTATATACCTGCAAACGCAAATGTTTATGCTGATATAATGATTCAGTGCTTTCTGCTCGTGCTGGCTATACGGACCTCGAGAAAATACTTTAGGCAAAGCCTTCTTACAATCTTAAGTTTAGCAATATTGATATTTGGAAACCTGATAGTAATCTATCCAGATTTCAATTTCACCTCTGCCGATTTTTCATATTATGTCTACTTAAATCTTGCCGGCTTGGAGGTAGTGGTATTTGCAATCGGTTTGGCCTATAGAAATTATTTTTTAAAGCAAGAACACGAAAAGGCAGTAGCAAAGACAATCGAGGCTTTACGTGAAAGTGAATCACTGAAGGAAAGTGCAAATAGAGAATTA
>DASVUU010000183.1:0-1775 GCA_036386935.1 Cytophagaceae bacterium
GAAGGGGTTCCAAAAGGAAGGTAGGCCCCGGTGCTAACCTTGTCATCTTTAGTTTCGGTAAGGGGATTGTCGGTTTTGTAGTTGACACCATTGAGTGTAATATCGGCACAAGGGATGTCGTGAAAGTTTGGAAATCTTTTCAGCCATCCATATTTGTAGTTGTCTTTACCAACTACTCCACTATTTGTGGCAGTGCCTAAACTGAAGTAAAGATAATTGTCAGGGCCAATAACTGGGCCGTTAGTATGATGATCACCTAGTGTCGGAAGGCTATCAACTAATGTTTGAATATTGCCATCCTTCGAGATTTTAAGAATTTTTCCACCTTCTAATATTCCACCCTCCGCAACATAGAAATTACCTTTGTAATACTGCAATCCTGTCCATGGGCCGTTCTTACTTCCCTTCGCTACTTCTGTAAGCTTGCCGTCGGAAATCCTAAGCAGTCGTGACTCGGTAAATTCTTCTCCATACGAATATCCTGATTCTATTGTGTAGGCTGCGCCATCCTCGTCAAAAGCAATGGCGGTGGGGAAGGTGAGGTCTTTACAGAACAACTCTACTCCGTAGCCCGAAGGGACCGCGATGTCCTGAGCATTAAAATTGCGATTAAGTGAAGCGGGTAATTTTTTATATCCATACGATCCGGGGATTTTGTAGCAGCTCGTGAGCATTGCAAATACCCCAATCAATGTTAGGTTAGCTTTAATTAAAAAATTTTCCATAGAAAGCTTAGTAAAACGGAACGACTTTTTGATGATATCCCAATAACTGAATTGCCATTGGAATGTTGGTGAGCCATTTCTAGAAAGTCCCGTGCTTCATATCGGTGAGTTAGCTGCTTATCTTATATTGATGCACTAAAAGGGCTTTTTGCATGCATTTTGTTATCATAATATAGAACTGGCTATAATATTCATACTATTATATGACAGGCAACAAGTTGCTTGAAGAGTTATCTTGCACTGGTGGCGGTAGCATAGCCGCTATTTTCCGATCTAAGAATTTATATAAAGCTTTGTTCAAGTCCGGACGAGAGGTAAGCAGCAGGTCACTTACTTTATACATTTTACTATTGATGAGAATGTTGTCCCAAACGCTGATGCGCAGGAGTTGGTAGTCAGAAATTAATGGTAGGTGATCTAAGATAAAATCATGCATGGCAATCTCCTTCCAAAGTGGAGATCCATTGGCATCTAGGTCTCCAAACTCTGCAGCCTTCCCATAGCTTTTCTCCGCCTCTCTATTCGTCCATGCCGCCGCATGCGAAGCAGATTTCAAGCATTGATTTTCATAGGTTCTGCAAAAGGATTTATATTTTTCTAATGGAAAGTGCTTGATTTGACTGTAAACAGTAGCTTTCAAAGTGCTGGCGCGGTACCTATTGAATTTGCGTTCATCGTCAAGTATCAATAATATATTGGGCTCAATGATGATATGTTCCTGTAAAAAAGGAAGGTTAGGCAAACTTTGTATACCACCCAGACTTTTATAGATGTTGAGGATCTCTTCTTCGACATTGATGCCCCTGAGGTCTTCGAAGGTGATATAGGCTATTTCTTTTATTGATATCTTATATCCTTCAGATAAAATTGAAGTAAGTTTATTTTCTTTGACCATCTCTAAGTAACAAAAATGACTGGTGAGATACCAGCCATTCATAGTTATAAAATTACCGTCTATGTCGATAAACCACAAGGCTTCAGCCTAAATTCTGCAATCATTTATTCAATCAGTTTGGCTAACCTTGGCTAACTTAATGTTATTTCAATGTT
>DASVUU010000184.1:0-5778 GCA_036386935.1 Cytophagaceae bacterium
TGCAAAACCTACCGAGATCAATGTTCAAGATATAGAGCAGGTAGCTGGACAACCCTTAAAAGTAAAACTACAACCGAATGGTGGCTTTACTGCATGGATACAGAAATAAGTTATTTTTTTTTCTTACTAGGTAAAAGCCACTGTCAATGGGCATAATAAATTGAATTGCCCATCAGACCTCTTCCCTATCTTTGATCAATACTTTTGTTGACCTGAATGTATATTCTTTTTTATATAGAATATTATTTATTTTTACCGCCTTATTGATTCTAACATGAGTATTCTTAATAAAACCTACAATCCAAAAGAAGTCGAGGATAAATGGTATGCATATTGGCTTGAAAACAAATTTTTTGCTTCTACTCCAAATCCTGATAAAGAACCTTACACGATTGTAATTCCCCCTCCTAATGTAACGGGGGTGCTCCATATGGGGCATATGTTGAATAATACTATCCAGGATATCCTCATTAGAAAAGCTCGAATGCAGGGCAAAGAAGCCTGTTGGGTAGCCGGAACCGACCATGCTTCAATAGCTACGGAGGCTAAAGTGGTGGCAATGCTCAAAGAAAAAGGCATCAACAAATCAGACCTTTCTAGGGAAGAGTTTTTGAAATATGCCTGGAAATGGAAAGAAAAATATGGAGGAATCATTCTTGAACAATTAAAACGCCTAGGCGCCTCTTGCGATTGGGACCGAACCAGATTCACAATGGAGCCGGTCATGTCGGAGGCTGTTATTGATTCATTTATACATCTTTTTGAAAAGGGCCTTATTTACCGAGATTATAGGATGGTAAATTGGGATCCTCTAGGAAAAACGGCGTTATCAGATGAGGAGGTAAATCACAAAGAAGTACAGTCAAAGCTTTATTACGTGAAGTATGAATGTTTTGATCCTCAAAGCGAAAAAACACATCTTCTTACCATCGCGACAACTAGGCCCGAAACCATGTTAGGTGACACTGCTATATGTTTGAACCCTAATGACGAGCGGTATACCCATCTAAAAGGCTGGAAAGCTAGGGTTCCCCTGATAGACCGAGAGATACCTATAATTTTTGACGAATACGTTGATATAGAATTCGGAACCGGTGCATTGAAAGTTACGCCCGCACATGATGTGAATGATTACAATCTTGGTAAGAAACACCAGCTTGAGATCATCAATATCTTAGATGAAATGGGGAAGTTGAATGCGAATGCCCAGCTATATATTGGTGAAGATAGGTTTGTTGTAAGGAAGAAAATATCCAAAGAATTAGCTTCGAGAGGTCTTTTGGAGAAAACTGAAGATATCAAAAATAACGTTGGATACTCGGAAAGAACTGATGCGGTGATTGAGCCGCGTGTATCCGTACAATGGTTTGTTGACATGAAGAAATTCATGGAGATGAATCCTGAAGTGCTAACCGAAGTATTAAATGATAATATCACTATTTATCCTCCTAAATTTAAGAACACTTACCGTCATTGGTTGGAGAACATAAAGGATTGGTGCATTTCACGTCAACTTTGGTGGGGACAACGGATACCCGCTTATTTTTTACCTAGTGGAGAATTTGTAGTTGCAAAAACGTTCAGTGAAGCGGTTAATAAGTTTAAAGGCAAAGGGCTGTCTTTCGATGAAAATCATATTTCTCAAGACTCGGATGTACTCGACACGTGGTTTTCGTCATGGCTCTGGCCAATTTCAGTTTTTGATGGATTTAAAGACCCCAACAACGCTGATATAAAATATTACTATCCTACAAATGATCTCGTTACAGCGCCGGAAATATTATTCTTCTGGGTGGCTCGTATGATAATGGCAGGATATGAATTTAAAAAAGAAAAACCGTTTAAAAATGTCTACCTCACGGGTATTGTAAGGGATAAGCTTGGGCGAAAAATGTCGAAGTCGCTTGGAAATTCTCCCGACCCAGTAGGTTTAATAGAAAAATATGGTGCAGATGGGGTAAGAATTGGAATGCTGCTAAGTTCACCTGCAGGGAACGACTTGCTATTCGACGAAAAGCTTTGTGAGCAGGGAAGAAATTTCAGTAACAAAATCTGGAATGCCTTTCGATTGATCAAGGGATGGAAAATGGAGGAATCTCAGATCCCAAATGAAAATGCAGTTGCAATCGAATGGTTCAATGCGAAGTTCAATACTGCTCTTTCCGAAATGGAAGATCACTTTTCGAAGTATCGATTGTCTGATGCACTCATGACAATGTACAAATTGGTGTGGGATGATTTCTGCTCATGGTATTTGGAAATTGTAAAGCCTCCGTTCGAACAGGCCATTGATTCGACCACTTATCATTCAACTGTTGAAATATTTCAAAACATTCTCAAAATAATACATCCCTTTATGCCTTTTCTAAGTGAAGAATTGTGGCATGAAATAAAGGAAAGAGGACAAAAAGATTGCGTGATCATTGCCGAATGGCCAAAAGTCATTCAAACAAACAGCACTATTATTCAAGATGTTGATATTGTTTTTGAAGCCATTACTAATATAAGGAATATTAGAAATAGTAAGCAGATCGCCCGGCAGGCCAAACTCAAGGTTCTAATTAAAACGTCCCGTTTTGAATTTTACAATAAGTATGCTTCTCTGCTAGATAAACTGGCCATACTTGAGTCTACGTCACAAACCCAAACGAGCATTGATGGTGCTGCTTCATTTATTATAAAGGCGGATGAGTTCTTTATTCCCATCGACGGCGAAATTGATAAGACAAAAGAAAAAGAAAATCAAATACAGGAGCTGGAATACACCAGGGGATTTTTGATATCTGTTGAAAAAAAGTTATCAAATGAACGTTTTGTTAACAGTGCACCTGCTAGCGTGGTAGAAATAGAAAGGCAAAAAAAAGCAGATGCAGAAGCAAAAATTAGGTCTTTAGAAGAATCAATTCAAAAGCTGTAAAAGAACATTTTTATTACATCCGCGTAAATGTTATTCGTTTTGATGATTAATAACAGACGTTAACTTTACCGGATTTGAAAAATTTTTTTATTCTCCCAGCTATCATTGCTTTACTTTTATTTGCAAAAACCTCTTATGCGCAAAACCCAGAGCACAGTAAGAAGATGCAAAAAATTGCAAAGAAAAATTCCCATAAGCACCATGATCCCTA
This sequence comes from Cytophagaceae bacterium, assembly GCA_036386935.1. Lineage (GTDB taxonomy): Bacteria > Bacteroidota > Bacteroidia > Cytophagales > Cytophagaceae > DASVUU01. The sequence goes on from DASVUU010000184.1 coordinate 3,129, forward strand.
TAAGATTGAATGGCACGATAAGGATGATGATGGCGATGGGATTCCTAACGGAAGAGACAAATGCATCCACACTCCTAAGGGTGAGCCAGTCACACCATTTGGCTGTCCTTTTGATACCGACTTCGATGGATTATATGACTATCAAGATTCCTGTAAAACAGAGCCAGGACCGCACGAGAACTATGGCTGTCCCTATAGAGACAAAGACAATGATGGAATCGCCGACAATAAAGATAAGTGCCCAGATGTACCAGGAATAACTAAATTCCATGGCTGCCCTGACACTGATGGAGATGGCATTGTTGACAATGAAGACAACTGCCCTAAAGAACGAGGAACATTAGCTTATCACGGTTGCCCTCCTCCTTTTATAGATTCTGATAAAGATGGCATAAGTGACTATGACGACTTGTGTCCACATACACCAGGCATAAAGGCTAATAAGGGATGCCCTGAGGTAAAACCTGAAGAAAAAGCAATACTCAAAAAGGCTTACGATAATCTTTTATTTGAAAGTGGAAAAGATGTGATAGTGTCTTCTTCATTTGCATCGCTAGACGATCTTGCAAAATACTTAATCAACAATCCTAAGCTAAAGATACATTTAGAAGGCCATACGGATAATGTAGGCCATGAGCAGGCAAATATGGACCTCTCGCAGAGAAGAGCGCTCGCCGTAAAGAACTACTTGGTAAGCAAAGGTATATTTGACTATAATATTCTAACTGAAGGTTATGGTTCGACAAGGCCAATAGCAACCAATGATAGCGAGGAAGGACGACACAAGAATAGAAGAGTAGAAATGACTGTACTGAATCATTAACAACAATTCAGTTTGCATTGAGAAAAGCTACGAGGTTTACCTTGTGGCTTTTTTGCTTTAGGCTTAGAACCTTGCCGCGAGAAGCAAATTTAAGTCCTTATATTTCAAATTGAATTTCTTAGCGATATATTGATTACTCAAATTTCCTTTGTAGGAGTAAATGCCTCTCATGAACCATTCTTTGGTATAAATAGTGGCCTCAACCCCACCCTTCTTTCCTATGAGCAATAATATGGGAGTAAAGATGTTGCTTAGCGCCGTAGTAGCCGTCCTTGCTACTCTGGAAGATATGTTGGGGACGCAATAGTGAATCACGTCGTACTTTCTAAAAATAGGATTGTTATGGTCCGTTAGTTTTGATGTTTCAAAACATCCGCCCTGATCAATGCTAACGTCTATTATGACCGAGTTTGGCCTCATCTGAGAAACCATTTCCTCTGTTACTACACAGGGACTTCCTTCATCTGATCTTAACGAACCTATCACTACATCTGCCTCTTTCAGCTCGTTTTGAAGGGTGATTGTGTCAATTGTCGAAGTATATATTTGAACACCAAGATCGTGTTTCAATCTTCTTAGTTTGTATACCTGATTGTCAAAAACCTTTACTTCTGCACCAAGTCCCAAGGCGGTTCTAGCGGCATATTCTGCCACAGTTCCAGCTCCTATAATCACAACCTTTGTTGGTGGTACCCCTGTAATTCCACCCAAGATCACCCCTTTTCCGTTTGCACTATTTAAATACTCTGCAGCAATTAGCATAACAGTTGAACCAGCTATTTCGCTCATGGCTCTCACAACCGGCATGCCTCCCGCTTTGTCCTCAATAAATTCAAAGGCAAGGGCAGTAATCTTTCGTTTGTTAATAGCGTGGAAATATTCGGGGGTAAGCTTTGCAGTCTGTAAAGCAGAAATTAAGGTTTTACCAAACTTCATGTACCCTATCTCCTCAATAGTTGGAGGATCAATTTTTAATATTATATCGGACTGAAATACTTCCTCTGTTGAATAACTGATTTTTGCGCCTGCCTCGCTATAATCGTTGTCTGTATACTTTGCGTTTCTTCCAGCATTTGTCTCCACCACTACCTCATGCCCATTATTTATAAGTAGAGCGACAGCCTCAGGGGTCAGGCAAACCCTATTCTCTAGCTCTTCTGATTCTTTAGGAATGCCAATTAATAACTTATAGTTGTCCTCTTTAATTTTCATTAAAGACTCTTGAGGATACAAAGCTTGTTCTTTAGCTAATTCTTTAAGTTCAATTTTAACTCTAGGCTTCATTAGATTAGTTTAAAAGCTGGTTGATTCACTAATTTACTTATTGTTTAATTCTTATTAAATAACATGACATTTTTAGTGTCTGAAATCATTTTAATAATTAAACCATTTTCCGGCAGAACAAATTCTATAGTTACATTTCTAGCCTTATTTGAAAATATAAAAAATACAATTTAACCGATTGATTTTTAATTTACTTAAAATAATTGTTAGACTCAACATTTATATGACTTGATCTTACCTCCTCATTGTAAAATAATGATGCTGATATATCAAAATCTCTTTGGACATCCGTTGTATAAAATTTAGAAGTGCCGTTTTTTGTGCAGGATACATCAATCTCTCTGTGCCGTGCTAAATATTCAACCAGACTTTTGGCCACAATTGCCCCTTGAGAAACCAACTGCACATGTTGAGGTAGATGCTTCTTTATCTCCTTTTCTATCAAGGTATAGTGTGTACATCCCAACAGGACTGTATCGATTGAATTGTCTGTAAGATTTAGTTTGTCTATGCTTTTCTTTATAAAGTAGTCAGCCCCTGGGT
>DASVUU010000185.1:0-2167 GCA_036386935.1 Cytophagaceae bacterium
TCTTCGTTGCTCTTGTTCAACTCGTCTTGTGTTTTCTTTAAATTGGACAAATCAATTATAGAACCAAGCATTCTGTATGGGGTATTGTTTTCATCTCTCAAAAGATAGCCGCGGTCTCTAATAAAGGCATAGTTTCCATTCGCACATTGAAACCGGTATTCCGCCGACCAAAGCCTTTCTCCAGATTGAAAGAAGTCATTGATCTTCGTTATGATTTTATCCTTATCGTCCGGGTGAATTCTGTTGTATTTTGATTCTATTCCCTCCTCAATTTGTTCGGCTTTGTAGTCAAATAGTTCATAGAAGGCTTCATTCCATTTCACTTTGTTTCCAGCAAGGTCCCAATCCCAGATAGCATCATTTGTAGCCAAAGAAACCAGACGAAACAGCTCCTCACGTAAGGAAAGCTCCCTTGTCCGTTCTAGGACTCTTTTCTCCAAGTCGTAGTTCATTCTTTTCAGAGTCTCCTGCGCTTTCTTCAGCTCCTCATTTGTGATACGCAATTTATTCTCCGCATTTTTCTTTTCAGTAATGTCAATGAAGGTTGCTGTGAATCCATCCTCCATTTTTACTGCCACAATTTCAAGGTACTTTTCCATCCCTTCCTGCTCGTACATATGCACAAAATGGATAGGATCGCCCGTCTCTACCACATGTACATATTTGTCAAATAGGCCGTTACTTTTATGTTCTGGCATTACTTGAAGTAAGGATTTCTCAATAAGCTCGCTATGAGACATACCCAATATTTTTTGGGAAGCATCATTCAATGTGATGATCTCAAAATCTTTTATCTTATAATTATTATTTGCACCATCCCTTATGCTTTTGAATGCGATGATTCCACTTAGCGAACTGTTTAAAACTCCAGAAACAATATTGTTTAGGTTCTTTAAATGGGTAATCTCAAAGAAAGTAACAATGGCGCCGTCTGTCCGTCTATCCTGCCGCACGTAAGGCAATATTTTCATTTGGTACCAACGGCCATCAAATAATTGGATTTCTCTATCTACTGTATATGATTTAGCAATAACCTGTTTTATTTCGCCAATTAAGTTTTCGAACTTTAGATTATTTGAGATATGAGTGATAGATCTACCTATATCAGATTCTATTAGGTTTATATGCTTAGTAGCAGAAGGAGTATATTTTCTGATGTGTAAATTTTTATCAAGAAATATTTGGCTTACATCTGAGCTGCGGAAGTAGTTGTTCATATCATCGTTTAGCTCTATCAATTCTTTTATTTTTAATTGATATTCACTATTGATGGTATGCAGCTCTTCGTTCAATGACTGAAGTTCTTCATTGGTACTTTGAAGTTCTTCGTTTGCAGAAAGCATCTCTTCATTTGCAGATTGCAGCTCTTCATTAGACGTTTCTAATTCTTCAATTGCAGATTGAAGGTTTTCTTTAGTGTCTTTTAATTCTTGCTGAAGGTCGGAAAGCCATTGACTTCCATAGTCAGAAGGATCTAACGCAATCTCATGAGTAGGTGTGACCGGGAGCTCAATTGCAATACTTTCCCTCAATAATATAAGTATAAATTTCTGAGACTTATATTCTTTTAGATACGGTTTGATCACCGCGTTAATGTTCCTAATCTTATTGTCCTGCCTTACCTTTATCCCTTTTATAACCAACTTTTCTTTAGTCTTTATAACTGTCCGCAGCGGCTTAGACAGTGCGGTCGAAAGATCTAAGGGCAGAATTTTAAGAAAATTGAGATTGAGCTTTTTATCGGTGAATTGTATGAAGTCCTTAAAATTACCCTCGGCATGCATTAATTCTAAATTCTCGTCGACGAAAATTCCAGCATATTCTTGGTCTTCATACAACGCATCATTGAGCGCGTCGGACAGGTTTATATAGCTACCAATAGGGGGGCGTTTTATTCTCTCTTCAGGAGTTTTGATTGCTAACCCATTTCCGCCAATACTATCCCAGCCCCTCCAGCGTGGGGCTTGAATGTTCTTATATATCTTCCATTTTTTGCTTATTTCTTCCAGCGACGATTTTAAATCTCCGTTATTTTCGCTTGGTCCCATGAATAAATACCCTGACAGGTTTAGCGCAAAATGGAACGTCGAAAGGATTTTCTTTTGTAAAACTGGATTTAGATAAATCAGCAGGTTACGGCAACTTATAAAGTCCATCTTGCTAAATG
>DASVUU010000186.1:0-2450 GCA_036386935.1 Cytophagaceae bacterium
TATTTGTAATTAAAGTTTTTCCTCTGTGTTGTTCGCCAAAGTCAGACAATTTGATATCAAGACTTCTTAGATTATCTATATCCCCAATCCAGGTGACTATTTGCGATTCAATATCCTTCTTTTTTATAATTTTATCTATGACTGAAAATATGCTTGAAAGGAATAACGTAATCAGGTTTGCGGAAAATGGAAAGTACCCAGATTGACATCCCGATTCTTTCAAGTACACCGGACTGTTTTCATTTTTATATTCATCACTATGAATAACGTTATATAGAAAAAAGGGGAGTTTTAAAATTTCGTATGCCTTCTGTGCGTCTTTTGGACTAATAAATAAGAGCTGTCCTGATGCGATATAAGGTTCAACCCAAATAATAAAAGTAGGAACTTCGATAAGCTTTTTTATTAAGGATTTACATACAAATTGCTCGACACTTTGCTGACCGATACATACGAACAGATAGTCTGCACCATTAATTATTGCAGGTTCTTCACTTATTAAATGAGTTATTGAGGACTCTTTTAGAATTATCCTTTGCAAAGGATTCTTAGATATCAAATATGAATAAAGTGCATCAGTTTTTTTGTAATTCACTCTATTAAACCCAATAAAATGCCGCTTAATATTAACTAATTCAATTCCCTCATCAGGCACATCGTTAAGAATGAAGGTATCTACCTCGTAAGTATTGAGAAAATAGATTAGATTTGACCCGATACTCCCTAATCCTGAAACTATAAACTTTCTCCCATTTTCAATAAATCCAGCAGTTCTTAACATTAGCCTCTGGGGCGTAAAATCTTCAAACAAAACACGAACAAGCTTTTCGGAAGATCCTAAAGGCGTATTAATGTATGTGAACGGTTCCAAACCACTGCGGAATCCCTTAAGATTAACTTTCGGTTGGTAAAGCCATCCGTAATAGTTCGAAGTACTGCCCCAGGCTTTTCTAAAAAGAATAAGGTTTCCTTTTTTATTTATAAATTGCTTAAATATTTTTTGGTCAGAAGTAGGGAGTGTCTTAACAATTTTTAACGTCCTTCCCACTGAATAATTAAAAGGACCTTTTATGGAATTGCCGATGTCCATATAAATTGCTTGTGACTCGGTATATCGAATCCCCGTTAATTTTAGATATTCGATCATTTTAATATACTCTTCACTATTTTCGTGGATGATATAACTATACCCGTGAAAAAGCTTTTTGAAGACTATTATTGGGACTTCCTGACAATGGTTGACATTTTTTGTAATCAAGGATAATCCCGAAAGGACTAGGGACTGACCGTACTGAAGCTTCCAATATGCATTGAATTCTTTATCAAATTCGACGGTATTATCGTGCCTTAATCCATGTTCGATTATATCTATCGCGTCATCAAAAAGTTTGAATAGCGTTTCCTTATAGTAGTCGGGATTTATAGAAAATCTCTCTTTATCAATTGTGCAGATACAATAATTACTGTCAATATGAGGAAGAGGGTTGCCCGGTGAAATTTCTTCTAACGAAGCCTTAGCAATATAAATTTTCGGGAAAGAAAATGGAAAATCTTTATAAAAAGCGATATAGAATTCACATTGAATTGTCGTGTTTTCGCCGTTCAATGTGGTTACTAAAATTTCTCGAAGTACTTTCCAAACTTGATAAAAACCCTGAAGGCCTTGACTAGTAAGTTTTGTAGTGCTAATAATTTCGGCTGAATAACTTTTTCGGAGCTCGCAAAAAATTGTATCTAAATATTTATCAGTATCCTGAATGAAAATCATTGTGCCGATTTAGCATTAGCATACATAACATCAGACTTCTCAAAACTTTTAGCGTTGCCAAGCATATTCTCTTCTATCGAACTGCAAACAAATCTGTTTCCTAGGTGTAATTGCCACTTCTTACAAGCATCATTTGCTCGTTCGGCGTATAATGCTTGATCTCCGGATTCAATAAGTGCGCTTAAATGTTTTAAAAATGTCTCCTGTGGATATTTTTCCAACAAATCCTCTGTCGTTTTCGGTGTGGGTCGATAGCATCTATAGACTCCACCGTAATTTGGATCAATATCTTTCCTTATTGCTTTTAAGGTTTCAATCAATGCTTCGTCATCCCTCTCCTTACTTAAGTAATGGTTACTAGCAAGAATGGTCATGACTAATCCACTTGGCATCTTAGGAGGTTGTTTATTATCACACCAGGCTTTAAGGTACCGCACGATTCTTTTTAATTGATCCTGATTTTTGGCTTTACCTGAAAACCATTGAACAAACTTATAAGGGTCGCTTTCAATCCAACCAGAACCCTTATGAGCTAGGCAAGGAATTTCATCGTAATACTCTGCTTTACTATTTGTTTTGTAATATATCGGTAAGTCAATATGTTTTACCTCATTCGAATAAATTACCCGCACGCACGTATTCTTATCAGTAATATTGTTAGTATGATTATTCAGAGCTGACA
>DASVUU010000187.1:0-9770 GCA_036386935.1 Cytophagaceae bacterium
AGTAGTGCAACTTGGTAAATTAATATTTTTTGACCCAATTCTTTCTAATAACAATAAGCGTTCATGTGCCTCTTGCCACAAGCCTCACAAAGCTTTTACTGATGGAGCGGATAAGAGTATTGCCATGGACTTTGAAGGTAAAGTTCTTAGAAACTCACCCTCTCTAATTAATTCTATATATTCTGACCGTTATTTTTGGGATCTTAGAGTAGATAAATTGGAGGATCAAATAGAACATGTGGTTGTAAGTGAAAAAGAGTTTCATACAGACTATTTCAATATTTTTGATAAAATGCTGACGAGTAAAGAATATGTAGAGCTCTTCAAAGCGTCTTTCCCAGAGACAAAACAAAACCCTGTCAATAGCTATACGCTTTCTACTTCCCTCGCTGCCTATGTGAGCAGCCTGACCGCTTTGAATTCTCGTTTTGATAGATATGTGCGGGGGGAAACGATAGCGATAGAACCAGACGTGATAAAAGGATTTAATTTATTTATGGGTAAGGCAGGCTGTGGGACTTGTCATTTTGCACCGACGTTTAACGGTAGCACACCCCCGTTCTATACTGAATCAGAATCTGAGGTTTTGGGTGTTCCGAGGAGCAAGGATAAGAATTCGCCATTAGATGATGACGCCGGTAGATCGTCTGGTAAAGTGAGAGAAAATTCAAATATATATTTACATTCTTTCAAAACCCCTACCATTAGAAATGTCGCATTAACGGCACCTTATATGCACAATGGGGTCTACAATACTTTGGAGGAATTGATGGAGTTCTACAACAATGGAGGAGGCGCTGGCTTGGGTTTAAGTGTTCCGAACCAAACATTGCCTTCAGACAGCTTAGGTTTAACAGCAACAGAAATTAAGGACATTGTATCATTCATGAAATCGCTTACGGATACAACGGGCACGACTTCGGTCCCATCAAGGCTTCCATCTTTTGACGATGCTAAACTTAGTGCAAGGAAAATAGGAGGAGAGTATTAGGAACGGTACCTATGAGAATCTCAATCTTGCTTTTTGGTTTTATCATTCTTTCCCACCAGTCTATCTGTAGGGATTCTCTTATTACGTTTAAACTTCCTCATAAATTTACAAGAAAGATTAATAGTCAAGCTAGGCTGTCAGTTTTCCTCTTTTTCTCTGCAGAGTGTCCGCTGTGTGGGAACTATACCACTTACCTAAATGACTTGAGCAAGGAATACCCGGATGACGCGGTGGAATTTACCTACATCTTTGGCCTTTCATTTTCTGAACGGGAAATAAATGACTTTGTGAAAAGGTATAGCTTAAAAGGGAGCATTGTCTTAGATAGGAAAACAAAGTATATGCGAGCATTTGGAGCCACGACTACCCCAGAAGTGTTTGTATTAGATAATAGAAAACAGTTAGTCTATAGCGGTGCAATAGACAATAGAGCGTATGAGATAGGAAAACTTCGGAAGGTTGTGACTGAACAGTATTTGAAGTCTGTGATAGATGCGACTATAGACTTAGCTGTCATTCCTTACAAGAGAATACCCCCTATCGGTTGTTTGTTGGAGCAATGAATAGTATGAGGTCAATTTTAATATTTATAATCCTTTTTGCGCGTGTCGATCTAGGCGTCGCGCAAGATAAGCTCAATTATTTCAGCCATATCAGGCCTATTATTTTAAAGAATTGTGCTCCGTGTCATCATGACGGAGGCTACGCTCCATTTGCTTTGCAAACCTATGAGGACATTGCCAAACGGTCGAGATCTATATTAACCGTTTGTCAAAAAGGAATAATGCCCCCTTGGAAGGCTGATACACTTTACCAATCATATGCCAATCAGCGAGGAATGAGTCAAGCAGAAATTGGCGCTATCTCCCAATGGATAAGTCAGGGAATGCCAAAGGGGAAAGACAAAGAAAGGTCACTTAGACAAATTGTGAAAGGCTCTCAATTAGAGTTGGGGCCGAGCCTAACCCTTAAGATGCCTAGCGCTTTTTTGATTCCGGGAAATAACAAACACAATTATGGATGTTATAAGATACCTTATGAATTACCTAACGATACGTTTGTCCGCGGTATAGAATTTATTGCACAAAATAAGACACTTGTGCATCATGCAAGCTATCAGATTCTGGCTGTTGATGAAGATGTTGATGTATTTGACAAGCCGTATAACTTTCTCTATGGAGATAGCATTAAATCCGTAAGTGACGCCCACGATTTTAATTATTTAAAGCTTGTGGGGAGATCAGGCAATATGCCTATTGAGGTGTTTCATTCGGGTTGGTTGCCTGGCACCGCGCCTCTTATTTTTCCAGAAGGCATTGGCTTTAGATTGCCAAAGAAGGGGGTTATTTTAATAAGGAATATGCATTTTTCCCCAAGTCCACAGGATGTAAATGAGCGATCTTCTTTTAACTTATTCTTCTCAAAACACAAGGTAGATAGACAAATCCAATTTGCTGCTTTTAAGCCTAGAGGAGTGTCGTCTGTAATACGGGCAGATTCAGTTAAAAAGTTTTTTATTATCATAAAGATGAACAGCGACATGTCCTTACTTTGCATCAACCCGCACATGCATTTATTGGGTAGGACTTTCAAGGCGTTTGCGTTAGCTCCATCGGGGGATACTATTCCGCTGGTAAACATTCCTGATTGGGACTTTAACTGGCAGGAATTTTATAGATTTAAGAACATTGTTAAAATACCTAAAGGAAGTATTCTGCATGCAGAAGCCTTGTTTGATAATACTAGGAGCAACCCAAATAACCCAAATTTTCCTCCCAAGGATGTTTATTTTGAGACGGGGAGTATGGAAGATACAGAGGAGATGATGAGGCTTGTTTTTCTCTTTTTGCCTTATATGGAAGGGGATGAGAATGTGGAGTTGTAGGTAATTCTAACGATTAAATCCTCACTCGTGCTCGCTCCCTTTATAGAAACTAAACCTGGCTGAACTAGCTGGGCTTCTCAATGAATGACAAAAAAAAAGATTTCCCGCTGAACGGTATATAAAATGCACTTTTATTAATAAATCAAACACACTAAGGAACTGTTAAGTTTGGGTATGGATAGTTTTCTCGTCGCATATTAAGATTGCTTTTCAATGGAACTTCGTCCTCGCCGGACAGGCCTAACTTTTTTTCCCCGATAGCCATCGGGACAGGCATTGTTAAAAAAAAGTTAGCAAATCTCGGATCCCGACAAGTGTCGGGGAGAATCAAGACAGATTTGAAACTCGCTTAAGAGCAGCGATGAAAGTGGATGTGTAGCTATTTGTCTGTGTGTCACATCGGCACTTCATCTTGCTCAGACAGCGAATCTGTCGCACAGCATAGTTAGTGTCTAAAGATGATGACCCTTTTAAAAGATTCACCCTGTTATCCAGAACGGTATATAAGAGCCTCTTAATATTAGATCAAGGATACTCTAAAGTTTGTATATGGCTAATTCTCTTTTTGCATTTTGATATTGGTTTTTAATAGAACTTTACCTTCGCCAGGTGGGCCTAACTTTTTTCCCCCGATAGTCATCGGGACAGGCATTGATAAAAAAAGTTAGCAAATCTCGGATCCCGACAAGTGTCGGGAAGAATCAAGACAGATTTGAAACTCGCGTAGGTGTACCGGTCTAACACTCAAGGTGGGCATTTATCTGCATGCCTTGTCGGAACGGCATCTTGCTCAGACAGCAAACCTGTCGCAAAGCACCGGGAGGGTCTAAAGATGGAAGTATTGAGAGGTTATGTCCTAGGAAGCAGTTCAATGCAGAATAAATTAGAAAGGCTTAACTAAAATAATATCTGAAAAACAGCAGTCGCATAGGAAAACTCATTGTCAGGCTTCTTTTCTTCAAGCTTTCCGAAAATGTAATGAATTCCAAATTTTGCTCTGTCTTGGTAGATGAGCCAATTTATTCCTACATCATTTATGGTTTGATCGTTAGAACCAGTATAAGAGTTTAAATGTGCCGCATCGCCAACATCATCTGCGACTTCTCCGGAATGAGCAACCGCAGCTTGTAGCGCCCAACCATTTTTTAAATAGTGATTGTAGGCCAGTTTTATAGAATACACTTTGTCTATTGTTGTACAGGGCCTCACATCTGTATATGAATTTCTGGACATCCAATCGTATTCCGCATTGAAATCTATTGGCCCGTAGTTTGATAAAATATCTATGCCATAGAAGGTATTTCTATTGAATAGGTCAGTCTTTCCTTGGTGGCTCGCGTTTAGACCAAGAGTTGTTCCGTTTCTTTTTCCGTAATATGATTGAGCGTATTGTATTTTATATTTTTGCAATTCAGGATCTCCGACGGTAAAAGTAACTCGGCCAGTTGTTAAAGGCGCCCATCGATTTCCCTCACCGACAATCAATTCGTGACTGGGATCAAATATTCCGAGATTGTAACCGATACTCCATTTATTTCCCAAGTGAATGCCACCTAGGTTGAGACCCGCTTCTCTGCCGGTGTTTCGCCCTACAATGAAAAATCTGGGCTGGACGTTAGGAAGTGCCTTTTCCATTGATGGCATGTAGATTGGGCTAGTCATAGATTCTTTGCCCACCTGAGGGCGGAAATATCCTGCGGTTAAATTAAAATGGATACTCTTTTGCCAGGTCAGGAAAACATCTAACGGAAAAAAATCTCTATTATCGCCCAAATTGGGGATACCAGGAGAAGAGGTGTTCTTGTCCTTGCCCAGATTGTCAAATGCGAAATTAAAAGAATAATATAGTTGCTTTCTAGCATAGCCGATAGCGCCAAAGCGACCTCGTCGTATAAAGATATCGTTTCTAGACTGCTTGTCCGATCCGGCATAGTCGATGCTATACATGCTCCAAAGTTGAATGAACTGAACGAATTCTATAGTCCGGTCCTTGCCAAGGTCTACTTTTAGGAAAGGCTTTTCTTGTATATTTTGCCCCTGAATACTATCCGTTGTTGATTGGGCAAACAGTGGATTAAAAAGAGACGATGATAATATAAGTAGTTGAATAAAACGCATATGGTGAACGAAGTCTAACAACAAAGGTTGCAAAACTAGTATAATGCAAGGATTATTCACTCTTTTAGACTAAGTGTTTTACTTCAATAGAATATAGCGTAAGGGCCGGTAGGCAGACAAACGCATGGGGCGGTAGCCCCTAGCGTTTGGCTGGTGGTATACGCCCAGATACTAACTATAAAGGGAAACTCTCGAATAGTATTCCTTAACATTGACTCATTTTTCATAACGATATTTTAATATTCCAATAACAGCCGCATAGCATTGGTGGGGCATCTTTGTAGAATTACTATAGAGATAAAACATGAAAATTTTAAAGTTTACTACACAACAGCGAATGCTAAAATGCGCCTTGGCCATTTGCTTATTTGGAAGCGGTGCATCCTATTCTCAATCGACTTTCTCTACAAGCATAAGCTCTGCAAAAGATGATATGGAGGAGTACGTAAGAGGAACGGTTGTTTTCGACGAATCAAGCTCTGACCTAGAAATGGTTACCGAAGGTGGCGGACAACAAATAATTGGTCTTAGGTTTAATAAAATTGGTATTCCAAAGGGCGCCGTTATCTCTAGTGCCTATATTCAATTTGGAGCGGATGAGTCACACGATGAGCCGACAAGACTTGTAATACGAGGTATAGCTGAGGACAATACCGATACCTTCAAGCTTGCAAATAAGATTTCGACACGAGCTCTCACTACGGATTCAACGGTTTGGGCAAATATACCTGCCTGGGTAGCAGGTACCTCAGGAGATGCTCAAAAAACACCCGATCTGAAAGCTATTGTACAGAACATAGTAAACAGAGCAGGTTGGGCCAGAAACAATTCTATGGCTTTCGTATTGAAAGGATCGGGCAAAAGAGTTGCTGATGCCTTTGAAGAGGGAGCTGCAACTACCAAGGTGGCAAAGCTTGTAATTGAGTATTTTGTTCCAGTAACGTTGAAGATTGCAATAAGCGCAAACACGGATGATATGGAAGAATATGTAGTGAGCAGAGGCCAAGATGCCACTAGTTCTGATTTGGAAATGACAACAGAAGGTGGTGGTGTGCAAATAATTGGTTTACGTTTCGATACTATCTCTATTCCTAAGAACGCTGTAATTTTAAATTCATCAATGCAATTTGGTGCAGACGAGTCGCATGATGGACCAACTAGATTAGTTATCAAAGCTCAAGCTGCTGACAGTGCAAAGACTTTTTCCTTGACAGACCTTATTCATACAAGGCCTTTACTTGAGGATTCTGTACAGTGGAACAACATTCCTACGTGGGTTGCTGACGCGAGAGGAGATGCTCAGAAGACTCCTGATTTGACCAAATTGGTTCAAGCTATTGTCAATAGAGCCGCTTGGAAGAAGAATAATGCTATTGCTTTCGTACTAAGTGGTAGTGGAAAAAGGGTTGCTGATGCAAGAGATGAGAATGCGACAACTACAAAACCAGCAGAGCTTACTATCACCTACCTTGGAGAAGATGGTGGAACCGTTATAGTAGACAAGCCAAAGTACACAATTGGGACATTCCCAATAATGAAAGCTAGTAGCTGGAAATATATGGACAAAGGAATAGATTTGACTCTTGAAACCTGGACTGCACGTAAGTATACCAAAGATACTTCATGGGCATTTAATATAGGAAAATTAGGCTATGGCATGCCAGAAGTGAATAGCACTGTAGAATTCGGTCCTAATGCGAACAGAAAGTACCCAACAACATACTTTAGAAATACCTTCAAAGCTATGGATGTTGCTCGATATGATTCGTTAGTGTTCTCCGCCAACGTAGACGATGGTGCTGTATTTTATATCAACGGAGTAGAGGTAAAGAGAATGAATCTGGAGGCAGGTGCTGTAACTTACAATAGTTTGGCAATTGCTGATATTTCTGGTCCTTCCCAAACTACTTATACAAGATTTGCAGTTAAGAATACTTTATTGAACAAAGACACGAATACAATTGCTGTAGAAGTTCATCAGTCTGCACTTAATAATTCAGATCTGATATTTGATTTGGAAGTGATCGGCAAACTATCTAAGCCTCCTTTATCTGCTTCTGGTTGTATTGGACCGAATGATATGCATATTGCTTGTTTTACGTCACTTCCTGCTACTACTAAGAACGAACTTTTGAATATACCGTCATCTACACATAACATGCAGATGATTGTACAGTCAGGGATGCCTTACACTATTGGTAACGGCACATTTGGTAATGGATTTGATTTTACAGCATTTATTCCTGAAGGAATGAAGAGCAATGTAAAAGGTCACTTGTCTATCAACGAAGAAACAGATCCTGGAAGGGTTGATATGTTGGATATCCAATATGATGTTACGTCAAAACTTTGGAGGGTAGATACTTCCCGCGCAATTGACTTTTCAGGTGTTGTAAAAACTACTAGAAATTGTTCAGGCGGCGTGACTCCATGGGAGACTGTGATCACGAGTGAAGAAACAAGAAACCTTGGTGATGCTAACGGTGATGGATATGAGGATGTTGGTTGGAATGTCGAAATAGACCCGAAGACAAATAAAATAGCAGGGTACGGAACTGGCAAACCCCAAAAGCTTTGGGCAATGGGTAGAGCTAGCCATGAGAACGTTGTAGTAGCTAAAGATTCTATAACGGCCTATTGGGGCGAGGATACTGGAGAGGGAATAGTCTACAAATTTGTAGCTAACAAGAAATTGGATATGTCGGAGGGTAAGTTATATGCGATGAAGCTTACTACTGGATTAGCTGCTAATGAGCCAACAGCAAATGCTGGTACTTGGGTAATGGTTCCTAACACAACTAAGTCCGATCGAAACACTACGTTTACTCTTGCTAAAAACCTAGGTGCTACTACATTTAGTGGTATTGAGGATGTTGAAATAAGCCCACTGGACGGGAGGATATATTTTACTGCTAAAGGAAATGCCCGTACATACAGATTCAAAGACAATGGTACAACAGTCTCGAATTTCGAAACCTTTATTGGTGGAAAAAGCTATTCTTATAGCGTTGGAACTAACGTTTTCACAGAACCATGGGGAACTGGAAATGACAACTTGACTTTCGATGACAGAGGAAACCTATATGTATTGCAAGATGGTAGTCAAGACCATATTTGGATGGTAAAGCCAGATCATACACAGGAAGATCCTAAAGTAGAGCTATTCGCAACTACTCCTTTGGGTTCAGAGCCAACAGGTATGACATTCTCTCCTGATTTCAGATACATGTTTATCTCTATGCAGAACCCAAGCGCTACAAATACAGCAACAATAGTGGATGCAAGCGGAAAAACAATCACTTTCAACAAAAGTACAGCATTGGTGATTGCCAGGACTCCCTATTTAGGTGGAATTATTACAAGTACAACTCCTGATAACAATACAGACGGGACTGTCTCTGTTTTTCCTAATCCATCGGAAGGACGTGTGAATGTAAAATTTGCGCTAGCAAAAGCTGGAAGTGTGAAAATAGAAGTGGCTGATTTAGCTGGTAGAACAGTTGTTCCTACAACAACAACAGAATACAGCGCTGGAAATCATGAATCCTCGTTGTTAATCTCTAATTCGGGATTTTATATGGTGAAGGTTACTACCAACCAAGGAGTAACATCTCAAAAAATTATGGTTAAATAGTCTTTTAAACTTTGATTGGAAACGGGCAACGTTAATGTTGTCCGTTTTTTTAATCTATATACGATCTACACAAAATGAAAAATATCTTTCTTTATTTAATAACTCTTATACTATCACTCACCTCAATTAATAGCTATTCCCAAGAGTACACTTCCATTCAGGAAGCACTTGCCAATGCCGATAGTGCGCGGTTTTTAAATCTTCGTGGAAAGGGGATTGAAAGCTTACCTTCTGCCATCGGACAGCTAAAAAATCTTGATAAATTAAGTCTTTGGAAAAACTCCCTAACGGAGGTGCCGGTAAATATCTACAGCTTAGATAAGCTCACTTATTTGAACATGAGGGAAAATAAATTGACCGTTATAGCTCCTGAGGTGAAAAATTTGGCGCAGTTGAAAAGTTTGGAGCTTCAAAAAAATAAGTTTGAGCAATTGCCAGAGGAATTGACCCAGCTATCAAATCTTGTTTATTTGAATATCTCGTACAACAAACTTTCTACATTTCCTACCGGAATGGATAACCTGTTGAATTTAGAATCTATAGAAGCACAAGGAAATCTAATTACTGTCGTCCCGCGAGGAATATACAAATGCACAAAGCTTAAAACATTGAATCTCAATGAGAATACAGTAAAGTCAATTTCGGAAGAAATATCCCAAATGAAAGGTTTGCTAAATTTGAATATAGAGGTAAATCAAATATACACGTTGCCAAATAATATCGGTAAAGTAAAAACTCTGAAGTCTTTGATTGCCGGTTCAAATAGTATAAAAGTTCTTCCAGAAAGCATTGTTGATTTACCACAATTGGAGCTTCTTATTTTGACAGGCAATCCATTGGAGAAGTTTCCTAAGAAGATATCCAAGCTAAAATCCTTGAAGACTCTTGTTGCTTTGAATACTAAACTTTCAGATGCTGAAAAAATACGTGTAAAAGCGGCGCTGCCGGCTTGCGATGTAAGGTTCGAATAAAAGAGCGGGTAACTGAGCGAGAGCGAAGAAGTGCAGAGCGAGAAACAGAACGAGAGCGAGAAGTGCAGAGCGAGAAACAGAGCGAGAGCGAGTAAGAAGGTATCTCTTGGATTTTTCTCGCTTTTCCACTCTCGCTCTTATTTTTTATATAATATCTAGTTAACCTACCAA
>DASVUU010000188.1:0-2845 GCA_036386935.1 Cytophagaceae bacterium
TATTAGACTATTATGGGCTGGAGTGATATACTGACTTTTTATGCTAAAGTCAGCAAAATCCCCATCGTCGTTGTAAATTATTAAGGAAGGGGAAATCACATTGTTATTTTTCCCTTCTATTATTTCTTTTTCAAAGAATGATATAGAATCATTATTCCCATATAATCCTCCTGACATCTTTAGAAAATTATTATTGGTCTCATACTTAACTCCATTAGAATCTGCTAACCAAAATTCAAAGATCGAACTATCAGGTCGTATCAAATTTATATTGACGACTATTTTAGAATCTCGTCCCCACCCGTCTAAGGCCTCTTGAGAAACTAAATAGGTTCCTTTCCAACGCTTAAAGGTTTCTGAGCTGATGTGAGGATCGTCAATTCCTTCTTCGCTTTCCAATGCATAATTATGATTAAAGGCAGTCGTATCTTTCACAACTTTCTTCTCTGTAGTTTGCAATTTCAGATTGGTATCACTACCAGAGCATCCTAAGAATATTATTAAGAAACTTAGGCTTAAAATTTTTCTCATATTAAATTATCATTTTTCATTTGGTAATCTTTGTTGGGGGTCTTTAAGCTTACGAAGAAGGCTGGATTAACCCTATTTGATAATCCTTTCCCCGAAGGGTGATCGTCTGCTATTTCAAAATGAATGTGTCTAGCCTTAATATTTTGATTCTCTGCATTTCCAGATTTTCCAACTAATTGACCTGATTTAATTGGACTAATTTGACAGATATCTCACCTAAATGTGCATATCGCAAGTGCCGGTGACTGCCATCACCATAGCCATCGCCGTGTACTTTTCCCCTTGGCTCCCAAATTGGAGTTTGTAATTGTTTGGTGACTTTAATAAGTCTTCAGTTTTTACTTTGATCACTATCAATCTGCCAAAATTACCAGATTGATTATTAGTTTCAACTACTTCTCCATCAAGACATGAATAAATAAGGGTTCCCAATGGTGCAAATATGTCAAGTCCTTGATGATTTTTCTTTCCATCGTTTCTAACTGTACCAAAATGCGACCCTAACGGCTTTAGTTCGCCATAATAATTATATAAAGCTATTTGAGGATCAATTACAGGATCATGCCACTGCAAATTAGATATTTCTTTGCTAAAACTACATTCAAAACTTTTAGATATAAATTGAAGTCCACTGTCATAAAACGACCGTATCTCCTTTTCTATCTCCCAAACATATGTTTTACCACCAGACTTACCATCCTTACTTACAATAGCACCCTTTTTATTTCTAGTTATTTCATCCTCCTCTTGAAAAAAGGACGGATTAGCCTTATATGCTTTTTTCTTAAGTCCACTGGCATCATCGTCAAAAACTACATAATTGGGGTTTGACCCATTGCCCGCTGCACTAGGAAACAGTACTGAAAGATATAGGTCAGTTATCGTTTTTAATTTAGATTTGTACTTTAGAAAATAGTTTTCTACGTAATCTAACTGAGCTAGACTATCCATTTTTCTTAACTCTGCAGTAGAGCTTTTTAAATCAATTGCAGCTGGCTTTCCAAATTGAATTAGACCAGTGTATCCTAAGTCATTAGTAATACTTGGATCAAATGTTCTACCAGTTTCCAGTGCCATAACGGCCATTAACCAATTTGCACCCTCATAATTCTCTTGAGGTAGTCCTAAATTACTGGCAATTTTTACCACTTTTTTTCTAAACTCGCAGCTTACTTTGCTACCCCATATAAGATTGAACTGATTGCATTCACACGTTGAATTACCCAACTTCCTCATCTGCTCCACAAAAGCAATAGGGTGGAAGTGGTAGACTTTAGGATCGCCTACTGGAAATACACCAGGCTTTCCGGGTTCCCTCTTTGGTTGTGGATGTTTTAGTGATGAAGCTGGTGCATGGTTTTGCGAAGCCGGTGCAGTGTTTTTCTTAGCTGCTTTGGGGCTGCGAAAGTAGTCCAAAAAACTTTTAGTCACTTCAGTTTCCTCTAATATTTCCACCGCAAAGTCTGTTACTTCACTTACTACTTCCTGCGTATATTCTTTTGCATCGCTTGCCTTATCACTCACCCAATCGATGGTCTTATCTAGCCAAGATTGGTCTTCCCGGGGGTACGTTAGCAATTTCAGTCCAGAAGCATATGTTTTTTAGCCTTTTTTCCAATGCATCCAATATCTCATCCCTCCTTTTTATCAACTTTTGTTTTTCTTCTCCGCGCTCTTCTTTTTCAATTCCTTCCCGGAAGACCTCTTTAATCTCTGCTTTAAACTCTGCAGACCTTTCTACCAATACCATTCGCTGGAGTGGTAGCAAACAAGACGTGAGATTTTCTTTGCCTTTCCTTGGTTTCTAAAGGCCCCTTGAAGTTCAGCCGTCGTTACATATTTATCGACCTCACCGTCCTCACCTTCAAGGTACGAGCAAAGCTTATTTAAGAAAGGAGTGGGTGATTTGGGGTCATATAAAAATTCGTCCGCCTGGTCTTTGAGCACCTCGAATCCAAAAGCTTTCCAATTGTAAGCAGATATCTTAGTAAGTTCAGAGTCTTTGATCCAGCCTTTTCTCTCGTCTATATTGATAAAATACCAAAGAACTTCGGAGGAGTCTTTGACGCTTCTCAAATCTTTTTTGTTGAAAACATCTTCTCTAGCTACCGTGTCGGTAAGCTTATTGAGATCAGGTTTGTCTTCGTAGATTTCGGTAAGGTCTGACGTTAGGGTGCGAATTTCATTTAATACCGAAGGGACTTGTCCTGCGGGGGCATAATATTCCTTGCCGTTATTTGTAGAGGTTACTATTTGAATCTTCGAAAAGTTGGTTCCCGCCTCAATTAATTTTATTTTCGTATCCTTCTTAATA
>DASVUU010000189.1:0-5780 GCA_036386935.1 Cytophagaceae bacterium
CTTCTTATGCTTTTGAAATCGATGGCCCCCAGTATTTTGCCGAGGCGGATAAGTTTTCAAAGATCCAAATACATAGTAAAGACTCAGCATCTATCAAATTTCGAGCAATTACCTTATTCCAAAAGCTTATAAGTTTTCATGCAAACGACAAGGATGCATCCGCCCTTGCAGACGTTGATCTAAAAAGGTTGGGGTTTATAAAAGACCATTCTGTTCACGCTAACAAAGTTGAATTATACTTAAGCGCACTCCAACACCTCGAAGAAAAGGTAATTCATTTGCCCATTTCTTCTTATGTGTCTTATGAAATTGCGGTTGTCTATGAAGGAAAAGGCGAGCAATATCAACCGTTGGTTTCCGACCTCCATCGCTGGGAAAGGAAGAAGGCCTCCGAAGTTGCATCTGCAGCAATAAAGAGATTCCCTGAGTCTTACGGCGCAGCTTCTTGTATGCAGTTAATAAACAACATAAAAACTAAGGGTATAAATGCAAACGTAGAGAAGATAAACCTTCCTAACCAACCATTTCTCATTCGATTAGAATACAGAAACATTGCGAAAACACATTGGAGAATCGTTGGTGTAAACCCTGAAGAGATATTAGCTCAAAGAAAAAGGTGGGAGAATAAATACCAGGTAAATCAGGAAGCTAAATTTCTCGAATACTTTATTTTAAAGCCTATAATCGCCTCTGGTCAAGCCAAGCTACCCCAAGAGGACGATTTTCAAACGCATAGTACACAGATTAAATTAGAAGGCCTAGATCCAGGATCTTATATGGTTTTGATGAGCACAGAGGAGAATTTTCAAAGCAAACAAAGTGTGCTGAGCTACGCTTACACAAAAATATCCTCTATTGCCTATATTCATAGAAACAAATCAGATGGCAGTACAGAGTTCTCCGTGCTGGATAGAAAGTCAGGCAATCCATTGCCAGGTGTGACTGCAATGGTTTTCGTAAAGACCTATAACGGTTCAGCGCGACAATATACTTCCAAACAGGTTTCTTCCTCGGTTTCGAATGCGCAGGGGAATATATTATTGCCTTATCAACCGACCTTGCATAATGATAATTTTTATGTTGTATTTAAACATAAGTCAGACATCCTTTCAACAGAAGGCCTTGAGGGGTACAACTATGGAGGTTCCTTCAATCAACGGTATCCGACCTCTCCATTAACATTTACGAACACGATATTTTTTCTCGACCGGGCGATTTACCGCCCAGGACAAACAGTTTTTTATAAAGGTTTGGTGATAGCACGAGGTGAAAGAGATTCTAAGGTAATTCCCAAACACGAGGGAACAGTTGTATTCTACGATGTCAACCGGCAAGAGATAGCATCTAAGAAATTCGTAACGAATGAGTTTGGCACCTTTCATGGCAGCTTTACGGCACCAAGTTCAGGACTTACCGGAAACATGTCTATGACAACCTTAGATCACAATGGAAGTGTATCATTTTCAGTAGAAGAATATAAAAGACCCAAATTTGAGGTGGAACTTGGACCCTTAGTAGGGGCGTACAGATTAGGCGACTCCCTCCACGTACCAGGGCATGCAAAATCCTATGCCGGCGCAAATATTGACCATGCGAAAGTCACCTTTCGAGTTGTGAGAAATGCTCGGTTCCCTATTTGGTGGTGCTTTTGGAAAGGTATTACTCCTGACGTTCCACAAATGCAGGTGGCTGCGGGGATTTCACAAACTGACGTAAATGGCAAGTTCAATATTAATTTTATGGCTTTACCAGATTTAGCAATAGACAGCAGTTCTGCGCCTACATTTATATATACCGTATATGCTGATGTGACAGATATCAACGGTGAGACACGCAGTAGCCAAACTGAACTACAGGTTGGTTACAAAGCGCTTGAAGTGTCCGTGGATATGTTAGACATTGATAAAAACAAGTCCGAACATTTACAGGAGAAATATGAAATCAAAACTACCAATCTGGCTGGTGAGTTTGAGCCTGCCATTGGCAAAATATCAGTCTACAAGTTAAAAACACCAAGCAAAAGTTACCGCCCAAGAGTTTGGCCCCAGGTAGACCAGCATGTTTTGGATAAAACAGAATTTGAAAAGTTCTTTCCCTACGACATGTATTTGGAGGAAAGTAATATAACCAGCTGGCCTAGAGAACAGGAGGTATTGACTATCAATTTTAATACGGCCGTGGAAAAATATTTCGTCTTAAAGGGAATCGAAAATTGGGTGCAAGGGCAATATGTAGTAGAAGTCCATACCAGAGATAGATTTAACAGTAATGTAAAAGATGTAAAATATTTTAAAGTCTTTGATTCGAACGAAAAAAAGTTGGCGGTGCCCGCGCTTAATCACTTTCAATTATTGACACCGGAAGTTGAGCCAGGTCAATCTGCAAAACTCCTGGTCGGAACGACTGATGATGTGCAGGTACTTTATGAAGTAGAATATGACCACACGATAATTGATGCGCAGAGGTTCCACCTCAAAGATGAGCAGCGGGTCATAGAGATTCCCATAAAAGAAGCGTATCGGGGAAATATTGCCATTCATTATACTACCGTCCATGAAAACAGGCTGTATGTCCACAGCGCCTCGGTGACGGTGCCGTTTAC
Source organism: Cytophagaceae bacterium (assembly GCA_036386935.1). GTDB lineage: Bacteria > Bacteroidota > Bacteroidia > Cytophagales > Cytophagaceae > DASVUU01. Next base: position 2,603 of record DASVUU010000189.1, read on the forward strand.
AAATAAAAGACTTGATATCTCCTTTGAGTCGTTCAGAGATAAATTACAGTCTGGTGAAGCGGAACAATGGAGTATAAAAGTAAAGGGCACCACCGCCGATAAGGTGGCGGCAGAGATGGTTGCAACTTTATATGATGCATCGTTAGACGCTTTCAAGGCACATGAATGGTCTGCAAAATTTTTTGAGGTTAGCAATCCAAGATTAGGCTGGCTCAGCACCAATGGATTTGAAATTGGATCATTTCAAACAATTTTTGTGAATGAAAGCAATTTTGTAGGTGGCCTCGATTGGCAGAAAGGTCCCAGCTATGACCAGCTTAATTTCTTTGGGTATAGCTACCAAAGCTACAATCGTCAAAAAGGGCGTTACGTAATTGCTAAGTACAATATGGCTCCCCAAAGGAAGCAGGCTTCATCCACACGGGAGGTTGAAGAGGAACTTTCAGAGATAGCTCTGACGGATGATGGCTCGACCGTTGGATATGCTTCGGTAGAAGGTAAAAGTTCAAGTGATTCAAAACCGAAAAATCGTCTTCCTAAAAAGGCGGTAGATTTCAGTCAAGTAAAGGCAAGATCAAACTTCAATGAAACAGCTTTCTTTTACCCTAACCTATACACCAATGAACATGGAGAGATAATCATCAAATTCACCATTCCAGAAGCGCTCACGCGTTGGAAAATGCTAGGTTTCGCCCATACTAGCGACTTGAAGTCTGGCACAATTACTAAAGAATTAGTTACTCAAAAAAGCTTGATGATAGTACCCAATCAGCCTAGGTTTTTTAGAGAAAATGATAAGATGCAATTTTCGGCCAAGATCACCAGCCTTGCAGAAAAGGCTCTTTCTGGTCAGGCACAATTAGAATTTTTTGATGCGCTCACTATGAAGCCAGTGAATCAATTATTGAAAAATAAAAATTTCAAAAAGGACTTCAAGGTGAAGGCTGGCGAAAGCGTGAATCTTGAATGGGACATAGAAATTCCTGAAGGTATACAGGCCCTGTCATATAGAATTCTAGCCAAAGCAGGAAATTTTTCAGATGGTGAAGAAATGATATTGCCTGTCGTGACAAACCGAATGTTGGTGACAGAAACCCTACCGTTATCAGTTCGTGGTAATCAGAGCAAGGAGTTTAAATTTGATAAATTATTAACGAATACCTCTCTAACTTTTAAGCACCATAAATATACATTGGAGTTTACCTCAAATCCTGCATGGTACGCGATACAAGCGCTGCCTTATCTTATGGAATATCCATATGAGTGTGTAGAACAGACATTCAGTAGATATTATGCCAATAGCATCGCTGCACACGTAGCCAATTCAAATCCTAAAATTAAAAATGTCTTTGATACTTGGATTAATCTGCAACCAGATGCACTACTCTCTAATCTTGCAAAAAACCAAGAATTGAAAAGCGCTCTACTTGAAGAAACGCCATGGGTGTTGCAAGCCAAAGATGAGAACCAACGCAAAAGAGCGGTTGCCATGCTCTTTGACTTAAACCGTATGGGACATGAGAGTGACAAAGCATTGGAGAAGATATTAAAGGCTCAGAGCGGTTCGGGTGGTTTTAGTTGGTTTCCAAATCTCCCAGAAGACCGTTATATGACCCAGCAGATCGTCGCTAGTTTAGGCCACTTACAAGTAATGGGTGTCACCTCCACCAATGATGATCCAAAAGTAACCGAGATGTTGCGAAAAGCAGTAGCTTACCTTGATGCGCAGATAGAGGATGACTATAGGCGTCTTAAAGCAGATGCTGATAAAAATAAGACTAAGCTTACAGACAATCACCTAGATTATATACACATCCATTACCTCTATGCGAGAAGTTACTTCAAAGACCTCCCGTTAGGCACCAGGTCTAAAGAAGCGTTTGACTACTACCTAGGTCAAGGTCGTAAATATTGGCATAATGACAATATATATACAGAAGGTATGTTGGGTTTGGCTCTAGCGAGGTATGGAGATAAAGAACTTCCAAAAGCAATGATCAAATCATTTTCGGAGCGCGCACTTCATCATGAGGAATTAGGCATGTATTGGAAGTATGAATCGGGTTACTACTGGTATCAGGCACCGATTGAAACACATTCGTTGATGATCGAAGTTTATGATGAGGTAGCAAATGATCAAGCTGCGGTGGAAGAGTTGAAAATCTGGTTGCTCAAACAAAAACAGACTCAGGATTGGAGAACAACCAAGGCTACTGCAGAGGCCTGTTATGCCTTGTTGAGACGTGGGGTCAATGCCCTATCAAGTGACCGTCTAGCGGAAATAACCATTGGGGGAAAAGTGGTGGATCCTTCAAAGCAGGAAGATACAAAAGTCGAAGCGGGAACAGGTTATTTCAAAACTTCATGGAACAGTTCTGAAATAACAGCTGACATGGGAAATATAAAAGTGACAAAGGATGATGCAGGAGTGGCGTGGGGAGCTGTTTATTGGCAGTATTTTGAACAATTAGATAAGATCAGCACAGCGGAAACGCCATTGAAGATAAAAAAGCAGTTGTTTCTGACAGAGTCCACCGACAAGGGACCTGTCTTATCCCCTTTGGGTAAATCAGCATTAAAGATAGGTAATTTGGTTACGGTTAGAATTGAAATCCGAGTAGATCGGAACCTGGAATATGTCCATCTGAAAGATATGCGCGCTGCAGGACTAGAGCCCGTAAACACCTTGTCTGGTCAAAAGTATCAGGATGGGCTATACTATTATGAGAGCACGCGCGACCTTGCCACACATTTTTTCATGGGTTTTCTGCCAAAAGGAACTTATGTTTTTGAGTACCCACTTCGTGTTTCGCAAAAAGGAAACTTCTCAAATGGTATTACAACGATGCAATGTATGTATGCGCCGGAATTTAGTAGCCATTCGGAAGGAATTAGGATTGACATAAAATAGAGCAAGGCCGGCGCTGCCGGCCTTGTAATAATGGTTTTACCCATAGGGTAGTTTTGGTAAATTACCACACTATTTTTTTTTAAAAATTTTTTAGGCGAGGTTGAATTATTGACTATACACCTCCCAAAGGGCGAACATACATCTTTTGCAGACCATTATCCCACTTCTTTTGGACTATGGATTATAAAGGGAAATTACTGTCTCTGACACGGGTTGTGAAGTCAACTATCCAGGTTATATCTATTTTCTGTTATGGCAGATGCAGGG
>DASVUU010000190.1:0-1921 GCA_036386935.1 Cytophagaceae bacterium
TTTTGATAATATATATTCCAAAACCGTAACTGGCGCATATAATTGTTTTATCAGGGAGCTCCGTGATGTCTGTAATTCGTTGTTTAAGCAGCCCATTGTGATCATATAAGGTAGTTAACCGATTTTTGTATTCATTTTGTAATCCATTAAGGTTTGAAAACCATAGCCGCTCATCAGAATCATAAAACACAGAATATGCTCTTGAGGGAAAGTGCAAGGATTGATTACTAAGGTTGGGGGTTTCAAATATCAGCGGAGCATTTTTATTCTGGATAACATCGACTCCTCCGGCTAGAGCCAGCGCTAACTTTCCGTTTTTGCTGATGCTGAAAGATTTGAGGGCATACATAAGGTTATCGCGCTCTTTTAAATACCGTATTGTTTTGGTATCTGCAGCGATTTCTCCTAAGGTATTGTTTGATGCAAACCAGATAGACCTGTTTTGCGGGTCATAAAATAATTTTTTGATCGGATTGTAGGAGCTTTGCGATATTCTTAATGCTTGATAGGATATCTTGTTTGCTTTGATAATATTGAGATCTCCATTCCTTAACCCAAGGATTAGCCGTCCCTCGGGAGTTTTTGCCACACTGTATATTGAATTGTCGCTTAAGCCATTGCTGATTGTATAATGTTGCATGTCTCGTCCAGACATTGGTAGCATATAGATTCCGTTACCTATGGTTGCCATCCAAGTATTCCCATCCATATCTATAATGCCGTGGGTAATATACTTTCCCTGCAAAAGGTGCTGCACTGGTTTAGACGGATGGTTAAGAACATACGTTCCATTCCCTAATGTATTTATCCAGAAAGTTTCTTTGTTGTCTGAAAAGAAATTGGTGATGTTATTTTTGATGATATTTTGAGGAAGGTTTCGTTTAAGTACCCACTGCTGCTGATTCAGTTCTATCAAACCTTCTTTTGCAAGGAAGGATATTTTTTTAGTCTGTTTGTTATATGAGCTGGTTTTAAAAGAAATCGGATAATATTTTGAGTTCAGCTCTAGCAGCTTTTCTCCCGAAAACTTATAAATATGATTTTCATTTAATACTAGTATTTCTCCCTGCTTGTTCTCTGCAACAAAAGAATTTGTGAGCCCCTGCTTGTCCGAATGGATGATTTTTACCTTTTTTCCATCAATCATTACAATCTCTCTCTGATTAGTCGAGAACCACAGGCGGCGCTTTGAATCTTCGAAGAATGATATGAAGCTTGCTTTGCAAAATGTTTTAGACAAAACGCTGTCGTTTCGGGCATTGTAAAATTTGTTATTAAAGTAATAGCTCAACTTTCCATTTAAGGTCAAGAACCAGATTCGCTTTTGAGAATCTTCACATATTTGAAGGACTTCGTTATCCGAAAGGCCATCATCCATAGTAAAGGTTCGAAAGTTTTGTCCGTCGTATCTATTAACTCCACTTTCGGTGGCAAACCACATAAATCCTTTTGAATCTTGATGGATAAAATAAACGGTTGAGTTAGCTAAGCCATCGTTAACCGTGAAATTTCTAAAATTTAAGGTTTGAGCGATAAGCTGATGGCCAGCCAGGTAGCAGGAGAGGAATAAGAAAATATATAAGCCCCTTTTCAAAATCACGAATTTAATTTTTTCCCTTGCAGATAACTGCGCACCTTTTCCTGGAACTCTGCGGAACGCCTTCTCGACACGGATAGAACAATGTCGTTATCTAATTTTACTTCAAAGCCGTGTTTGTTGGAATAGCTTTGTATATAATTCAAGTTAACAATAGCCGATTTATGTATGCGGGCAAAGTCGGCTGTATCTAATATGTCCTCAAATTCCTTCAAAGGTTTTGATATCACCAGCTTTGTGCCATCCCGAAGGTGAAAAATCGAGTAATTACTATCAGCTTCGATATAAAATATATTACTGGTTTCAATAATATGAAAGCCATGG
>DASVUU010000191.1:0-4328 GCA_036386935.1 Cytophagaceae bacterium
CCTGGAATCTTTGCTCCATCAGTTGGTTGCACTCCGACTATCTGGATAGACTCGTTTTGTTCTTTTAAAAATTTTGAAACACCCATTATAGTACCGGTTGTCCCCATTGATGAAACAAAATGTGTAACTTTTTTATCCGTATCCTTCCATATTTCTGGTCCGGTGGAATGATAGTGGGACATGTAATTATCAACATTGGCAAACTGGTTTAGCATAAAATAGCCTCCGCCTGCCACTTTGTTATGTGCATAGTCGATGGCTTCCTCCATGGAACCCTTTTCGGAAGTTAGCGTTACCTTCGCCCCAAAGGCTTCCATAGTCAAGATTCTTTCCTTTGTAGAATTTTCAGGCATTACCAATTCAATTTCCAAATTGTACAACCTCGCGATCATAGCCAATGCAATGCCTGTATTGCCGCTAGTAGCTTCAATTAGTTTCATCCCGGGCTTCAGTTCCCCACGTTCCATAGCACCTTTGATCATCCCATGAGCAGCTCTATCCTTTACACTTCCACCGGGATTGTGGCCTTCTAATTTTGCGAATAGTTTCACCTTGCTGTTTTGATGAATATTTTTAATTTCAACAAGTGGTGTATTGCCTACAAAATCTAATAAAGAGCTCATATTACTTTTCGGTTTGAAAATTCATTTTGATTTGTTCCTGATGATATACCGTAGTGTATGGTGGAGTGCTTTTCGTCAACCAAACGTTACCTCCAATGATACTATGGTGGCCTATGACAGTGTCGCCTCCTAGTATGGTTGCGCCAGAATAAATGACGACATTATCTTCTAACGTAGGGTGCCTTTTAATTTGTGCCTGGTCTTTTGAAACACTAAGCGCACCAAGGGTTACGCCCTGATAAAGTTTTACATTTCTTCCTATCACTGCGGTTTCACCAATGGTGATACCCGTCCCGTGGTCTATAAAAAAATAAGGTTCTATTTCTGCAGCAGGGTGTATGTCTATGCCCGTTCTAGAGTGGGCAAATTCCGTAAGCACACGAGGTAGGAGTGGTACTTGTAATTTGTTTAAAACGTTAGCCAGTCGATAGAATGCAATTGCATAGAATCCAGGATACGCTCTTATAACCTCATATTCACTTGTTGCCGCAGGGTCACCCTCAACGATGGCCTGTATATCTTTTAATAGTTTTTCATACACCTCTGGGATTTGTTGCATGAAGGACGCTGAGACCACCTCTACTTCCCCAGTTAAATGATGCTTCATTGTCTGCAAAATGTTGCGGAGGTCTTTTTCACGACTATTAAAAGCCACTGAAATCTCTTCTTCCCGGTGATAAGTTTTTTTCGACTGTTGGGGAAATAGAATTAAAAGTATTTTAGTAATAAGCCTACAAATCTCGGAAGTAGGAGGGTACCGCTCTGTCTCCTGATGTTTGTTGTATAACTTATTGATAAATTGATGATCCATTATAATAATATCTTATTGCAAGTTTAAAAAAACTAATGAGCTTTAAAAGTATATCTTTGGTTCTATATCTTGATGGCTAATAAAGCGGAGTTGATTGCCGCAACCCTTTCAAGTGAAAGAGGGTAAGAAAAGGGATGCCTTCGTACTTCTCAAATTTGCGAGTCACGTACACTTTTGTAAGCAGGCTATTGTCAATCAATTGATATTTGACCTAACGGTATCCTGTATTTCTCTGGCTGCTAATACATCGAAATCAGACCATAGAAAAGAGGTGTATTCCACGGTTTCCTTCCACTCGATAAAAGAATTGCGAGGATGGTAAGTCACTCCATTGGGCTCAAACGTAAGTGCGTCGTTTGGATTTCCGCCCCATAATATCGTTTGAATAATTTCTTTCCTAGTAAACAGGATATAATTCAAAGGGTTATCACCTATCTGCACAAATAATACACCACAGGCAAGGTCTTTAAAACCTAATGCTTCTTCATTTAATTCCTTTAGTGAGTTTGTAAAATATAGATCTAGGCTGTCCAAATTGTTAACCCAATAGAAAATTTTTCTTGCGTCTTCCAATTTTATTGTCTCGCCATATTTCTTTAAGGTCCCATTGTGGGAAACAATAAAACCGTCAGCATTTACCAGCCGCATGATTTCAAGTGACTGAGAGTCCAAAACCTCGAATAGACCGTGATTTTTGACCAATCCAATGGTGAGTGCCATTTGGACTTTTAGAATGGCATTAGAAAAAGTATACCTACCTTCGTTTTCTAAGGAGTGAAGCCGAGAACTAATCACCTTGGAGATTAATAGCGCGGTGGAGCGCTTCGTGAAGTTTAGACTAATTGGTTCCCCGTGGTGACAAGATATAAGGCCCCAAAGGCGGTTATCAAGTATGATAGGAGTGGACATTGAGCCACGCACTCCCATATTGTTTAGGTACTCCACATGGACTCCAGGCACGCTTCTTAAATTGCAAGAGGACAAATCAGTAAAGCTGTTAATAGCCGGATTGAGCAGTGGATAGAGCTTTGAGGATTTATAGTTTACATCTGGGATAAGTCTGTAAGGATTATTAAAATACATTGCCCTTGCCTGAGCAGGGATATCCGAAGCGGGAAATCTAAGACCTAAGTAGGGAGGGAGACTTGAAATTTTTTCCTCGCCGACAACCGTCCCATTCCAAGCTTCATCAAACTTATAAAGCATCACCCTATCAAATCCTGTAAATTGTTGCAGTGTCTTCACAGCATTCTCAAAAAGATCATCTAAAGTGACAGACTGCAGGAGTTGCTGCACCATACGATTAATCTGAGGCGCATTGATCAGGCCCTCAAGTTCGACTGGAGCTTGCAGATCCTCCACTTCCAAAATAGTATACTTCTCTAGCTGGTGCATAGTGGCAAGATAATTCTTGTCATCATTGTCAGCTAATCGCAATACTGCGTAGGCTTGGTTTTCCAATAAGGCAGCTTCAAAATTGTCGAAGCTATCTTGCGTGCAGATTTCCCGAAGGCTTTTATTCAATATATCTTCTATAGAACGAGAAAATAGTTTATCAATATTATCAGAAAGTTGAATGACCGTTCCGTTCTTATCTAGACATAATATAGCACCAAAGGGCTGTATGGCGTTGGTGTAGTTCAGTGGCAACCTCCCACAAACTTCTTCATCATTTCTTTTGATTTTTTCTGCGAGAGATATAGAATCTTTATTCATTAATTTTTATGGTCAAGCCAGGAATTTAATTTTAAAAAAGTACTGTTAGCTGTTTCAACTATTTCTGATTGATCACTCACATTCGAGGCGTAAGACAATAAGTATTCACAAAATTTCTTCCAATAGCTTCCAGTTTCAGCTCCGTACCCGTGATAGAATTTAGCGCCCCCTTCAGGAGTGGCCCCTATGGTTTCGTTTACTTTTTTAGAAATAAATCTACCTCCCAAGCTGCTACCTTCCAATACGTACAAAGCACCCATTGCTTGGCTCACGTTCTTTATCTCAGGCAAGAGTTGGCAAAATTCTAACGTGTTTTCCGCAATTTTGTAATGATGCAGGTCATCTGTTAATAGAATAGCTTTTCTTCTCCGTGTAAAATCTGGAATAAAGGCATTGTCTTGTAAAAACGGAGTGATTTTTTCCTCAATGGGCAAAAAGTAAGTGAAGAATTTTGATAGGATTTTTTTATAGATATCTACCGTTAGCTGATCAGTCATAAGAGTAGAAAGCAAGACATTACTTTCTAATAGTTTATGATTGTAAACGGTATCATTTTTTAGTCGATCAAGAATCATGGTTTATTAACAAGTGAATAGGGTTTAAGTTCCTATATTTATTAGGCTATGAATTTTTAAAGTAAACCCTAAATGTAGACCCTTCACCTACCTTGGAATCAACCTCTATGTGGCCCCCGGCGTTGTCTATAATCTTTTTGACAATATATAATCCCACACCAGAGCCTTCCACATGGTCGTGTAGCCTTTTGAACATGGAGAAAATTTTAGTTTTATTTTCATTTTCCATGCCTAACCCATTGTCCTCTACAGAAAGTACTGTAAAATCGCCTGAAACATAGGTGCTAATCCTAATGTGAGGAGTACGATTTGGGTGGCTATATTTTATAGCGTTACTGATAAGATTGTAAATGATACTCCTTAGGTGCTTTACTGAAAACCTGATCTGTTTTACATTGAAATCAGTATCTATGGTGGTTTTCGAATTTATGATGACAAGCTTTATAGACAGTTTTACCTCTTCAAGTATTTCGGGAATATCAACAAAACCTATATCATCTTCCTTTTCCTTTTGCAGTTTTGTAATCTCTGTAAGGTCACGGATGGTCGTCTTGAATTTAGAAATCGATGTATTGATCATTTCAATCACAGGAGCAACCTCAG
>DASVUU010000192.1:0-4025 GCA_036386935.1 Cytophagaceae bacterium
GTAAACTCCCGTTGGGATAGATGTGTCTTAGAATGGGTGGCAGATAGGACGGGTGATGTCGAAATAGATATCACGATTGTCGGTGGAACAGGGACATACCGCGACATATTCATAGATGACCTTTCATTTACTCAAGATTGTAACAAAAATATCCTTCCGTTTCCTGAATATCCGGATGTTCTGCCTAGCCCTTGCGATGAGGAATTACACAACGTAGCCATGTCCAACAAGGCGCAGCGCTTGAAAATGCTAACTCCCGACCCTGATGCAATCCGTACCTCATACATCGCTTCATGCGCGAAAGCAAAAGAAAACCTTAATTATAAATACGACAACAAGGAACACCACTATACCTTGTACTATTACGACCAGGCTGGTAATTTATTAAAAACGGTTCCACCTCAAGGCGTAAATATCCTTGATCAGGTAAAGGATGCAGACAAACTTGCTAGAATAGTGCAAGATAGATTGAACAGGACGTATACACTAAGCGCCCAGCCCCGGCACTCGATGGCTAGTACTTACAAGTACAATTCATTGAATCAGTTAGTGCAGCAATCTGTCCCAGACAATGACCAGGTGAACCTTTTTGAGACGGCACCAACAAGTTTTAACCCAGCCCAAACAGTCACAAATATCGAACTAGGTGACAATGGTGAAGGATTTTTAATTGCCAAAGACGGAAGTGGAATAAGTCATTTTTACAATACCACGAACGGTGGCGCAAATTGGAATGAAACGAACGGTCTAGGGATTGAGAATCTCAATCAAATAAAGTTTACAAGCCCCACCTCTAATAAAGCCTATGCCGTAGGAGACAAAGGAACGGTTTTGGTGACTACAGACAACGGAGTTAATTGGACAGCGGAGCAAATTGGAAGCTCCGGCGACCTTGTAGACCTGCATATCTATCAAGAAGGTAACATAGCTATATTTGAAAAGAACGGCCTGATCTGGACAACATCAGGTAGTGGTTACATCACTTATCCCGGGCTTCGCGACATTCTTAAAGGGGAGTTGCAGCAGGTGGTGTTCAGTGGCCAAAATGGCTATGCAGTCAGCAAGGATGCCAATAGAGGATATATCTATAAATCGGGTCCTCAAGCTTTGACTTGGGAAGAGATTACTGTATCAGTAACAGCCCCTAGCAAGACAACCTTTCTGGATAATAGCAATGGACTCGCCTACGCTGGCAATGGCATTTTCTTAAATACCAAGGATGGCGGGCTTACCTGGAAAATAATATCTTCTACCTTAAGCTTTGCAGATGCCCATGACTTAATCATGACTGGTGTAGATCAGGCTTGTATCATCGGAGATAACGGCCAATTACATATTGCATCGAATGGTTTTGGAAACTGGCAAGCGGTTTCTACCAATATAGTTGGCGATGGAAAGCGTAAATTTTCCAAATCGCCCGATGGGGCCCTGTTTGTTGCAGGAGGTCTTGACAAAAAGGTATTCAGAAGTATAGACGGCGGTAAAAGCTGGCAACTATTCTCTGACCTGTCGACGGAATATATTGGGGGCGATATTGTGGGGCTCAGTAGCCCAAAAGCTACAGAGGTTTATACTTCTGACATGGGGGGTAAGGTCTACCAGTCCTTCAACAATTCAACAAAAACACTTATTCCTACTCCTAGCAATGTAGTAAATATCCATTTCGAAAGATCTAATAAAGGCTGCGCAGTTGTATTAATAGGGAACTCCGCATTGGTGCACCATTTAGATGTATCGAACGGTATAGTTGATTGGACCCAAAGCATTGTAAATAACCAAGCACTGCGGGTCAACGATTTTAAATTTTTCAATCCAAAAGAGGGTTATGCCCATTATACTTCCGGCAGTCAAACCAGTGTTTACTACACCTCCGATGGAGGAGTTACATGGGCAGAGAAGAATAGCCTACCCATAAATGCTTATGTTCAAGACTTTTATTTCCTCGACAAAAATAAAGGTTATATAAAAAGTGTAGGTCAAATCTCCTATACCTTTGATGGAGGCGCTAACTGGATAACTAAAACTGGTTTGCCTGCAACTCCGAATCGCCTCAATGCAATAGCCAATGTTTCAGGTACTCTAATCATGGGAGGAGACGAAGGGCTGATTTTGAAGAGCAGTACTGATGGCTTAAGCCCTGTTCGTTCAGGCACTACTGCTTCGATCAATACGTTTGGCATAGTTTCAGGTAGCCAAGTTGTGGCCGCTACAGGCGGTCAAATGATAGGGTCAGTCAATACAGGAGAAAGTTGGAGTGCGACAACAACTTTTAGCAGCTCAATAAATAGCATCGCATTTTCTACCACAATGTCTGGCGTTGCGGTTGGGCAAGGAGGAATCATCATGACCACTTCTGATGGCGGGCAAAATTGGCTTGGCTTAACGCCAACAACGAGCCAAAATTTTAATGCCATTGCCACAAATGGCATGAACATCATGGTCGGCCAAGGCGGGGCAATTTATCGAGGGATCTCCTCCTTTGCAGCCGCTAAGGGCGTAGATCCTATGAATATCGCCGGATCTACCTTAGTTAAAGGAACATCCATAGGCTTTGCAGTGGGTGCCAAAGGAACAGTTGCAAAGACCGTAGACAAGGGCAAGTCTTGGAAGCTAGTGCCATTTCCATCTTCGAAAAATCTGTTGGGGGTACATTTCAAAAATGCCGAGGTAGGAGTGGTAGTGGGAGAAGGGGGTACTATCTATAAAACTGAAAATGGTGGATCTTCCTGGACAAATGCAAGCACTACTTCGTCTACGCTATACAGCGTAGCACTTTCTGGCAATAACGGTTATATCGCTGGCGACGGAGTTCTTTTAGTCAGCACAAACAATGGCAGCAGCTGGACAACTAAAAAGACAATTGTTGGCACGAAAGCCTATTCTATCATAGCGACCGATGATAAAACTGCTTATGCAGTAGGTCAAGCAGGAGCAATATACAAGACTGAGGACGCAGGGGAGAACTGGACTTTGAAGCAAAGCGTAACTCCGACGGCCAGTACTAACTGGACTACCAAAGACCTGAAGTCTGTATACTTCACTACCTATATCACAGGGTATGCGGTAGGGAATGAAGGAACGGTTCTTAAAACCATCAACGAAGGCGCAAGCTGGAAACAGGTAGGAGAGACGCCATTTACAGGTGATTTCAATGACATTGCCTTTTCTGATGCAAATCATGCAGCGCTTGGGGGCGCTAATAATATTGGGGGGATGGCTAGTACGCTGGACGACTATACAGACGAACTTTCAAGCAGGTTCTGGTACGATGAACTAGGAAGACTGATTGTTTCTCAGAATGCCAAGCAGTTCAAAACCCAAGACTATAGCTATACAGACTATGACGTATTAGGAAGAATTAGAGAGGTAGGACAACTACACAAAGAGGGCAATGTGCTACCGGTACTCAACGAGGTAGGCCAAATCACCCTAAAGGCCTTCACTGATTGGTTGAACCCTTCAGAGAACCCTCGTACACAGGTGACGCGCACCTATTATGACGACGACAAACAGAGGTTTGGGAACTTGGCTAGGGAGCATATTGTACAAGAGAATTTAAGGACCCGTGTATCTGCGATTCTTTATCAATCTACCTCTAATGAGGATTATGATCGGGTCATCAATACCAGGTATGACCATGCGACTTACTACAGCTATGACATCCATGGCAATGTAAAGACCTTGTTGCAGGACAACCCAAGTATAGGGTATTCTCAGGAGTCTGAAAGCCAACGGTTCAAGAAAATTGATTATAAGTACGACCTGATCAGTGGAAATGTAAATGAAGTGTATTACCAGCCAGGACAAAAAGACCAATATCTGCACAGGTATAGCTACGATGCAGACAACCGCATCACCTCTGTAGAGACGAGTATAGACAATGTAAACTGGACGAAAGATGCGAAGTATTTTTACTACAAGCATGGCCCACTGAAGAGGGTAGAACTTGGAGAATACAATGTACAGGGCATGGACTATGTATATACTCTGCAAGGCTGGATAAAAGCAGTAAACAGTAATAACCT
>DASVUU010000193.1:0-6954 GCA_036386935.1 Cytophagaceae bacterium
CCAAGTATACTATTTGCTGTGTAAAACGTCCAATTACATGTAGCGATCTAATTACATTACGCTTTTAGGAATGTGATACTTCCTCCTCAAGTACCCTATTTATAATCATTTTTTTATCTCAACACAAAAGGCTATAGGATAACAATGCTCGCCATTTGAAGGAATCTAATAAATAGAAAAGTTACCATTGAGTAATCTGTTCGCACCGCATTTAATATATAATATTAAAAAATGTGTACATCTACGCGTAGCGAAGCACTTGTATGCAAGGGAGTACATAGCTTTATAACATTATTTCAGTTGGCCTCTAATTAATTTCGTACACCCAAACCAAATCTAATCTGTATCACATTCTATGAAAATACCATCCAAAGTAACCGCCTTCATCATCCTAGTTTTTACACTAGTATGTTTGGATCAAGATTGTTTAGCTCAAGTTCAAACGCAGGCTACTGAGATTAACTCTAGTAAATATAAAAAATACCCATTTATATTTTCAATAGGTAACCATGCGGTTAGTATGCCTTTTTATCGAATGCTTCGAAAGCCTTTCCATCCTGCCTTTGCTATAGGAACGGAGCTTACATATAAGCGCGGTAAGCACGGCTTATTGTCTCAGACGTTGAACCTGGGTTATTTTTATAACAAGTACAATGCTACCGGCTTAAGCGTTCAAACAGAGTTAGCTTATCGCTACACTACCGGGATTGGTTTTTTTGGTGACGCTTTCATTGGAGCTGGTTACCTGCACACATTTCGTGTAAGAAAAATATACGAGGCCGACGGAAAGGGAGACTATGTGCCAGTAAGAGACATGGGCAAGCCTAGTGTCTTGGCCTCCTTTAGTTTAGGCCTTGGCTACGATTTCTCGAACAAAGGACACTTGCCATTCGCGCTATTTGCTCGCTACCAATGGTTTGCCCAAATACCTTACGTCGACCCTTTACCGTTTTGGCCGCAGGCAATTACATCAATTGGCCTGCGCTTTTACTTTAGAAAGTAAAAGTTCTTTCACTTTGACTGACTATTTATATAAAATTTATCCCATATGGTCCATTTATTCGCCCACCTTAAAGGTATCCTATTCGCTATGCTACACTCAATAACAACTCTTAAAAATATGTTAACCGCTAGAACTTCTTTTCTTCGAAATCTCGCTTTCAGTCTTTTGTTGGTCTCTTGTCTTGCCTGCAAAAAAGAGATCGAAATACCCGTGTCTCCCGGGAAGGCCTTCGGCTTTCGCGACAGCAGCGCGGCCAACCCTAAGCACGCTCGCTATAGAGCTCTGGTTGACAAGTATGTTAGGAAAGGTTACACTGGCCTAATAGTTTCAATCTATTCACCCCAATATGGACAATGGCTGGGAGCTGGGGGGTACGCCAGAATCGAAAATCGGGAAAAAATGGATATTGCCAACATTCATTACATTGAAAGCGTAACCAAAACCTTTACAGCGGTTGCTGTGATGATGCTAGTGGAAGAGGGCAAAATTCGGCTAGACGAACCAATGAAAACTTACCTGCCAGAGATTTATTGGAAAGACATAAGCAACGGAGATAGAATTACAGTCCGCCAATTGCTTGACCATTCCTCCGGAATTACAAACTACACTGAAAATCTAAAATTCATATCAGATGCTTTTAATGAATATACAATAGAGCTTACAACAGAAGATTATATAAATTACATAAAGCACAAAAAAGCCCTTTTTGAACCGGGCACAAAATATAGCTATTCTAATGCTGATTACACGCTACTGGCAAAGATTATGGACAATGTTACGGGAGACCATGCCAGTTTCATGCAAAAAAGAATCTTTGATGCAATAGGTCTAAAGCATACCTATTACCATGCTAGCCCTAGCTATCCTAAACCTGACGGTTTGATAAATTCATATTTCGATCGTCTGGGGAATGGGAAAGTAGAAAATGTTTCGGATGTCCAGAACAAGTTTACCGCCAGCTTTATTGGGGAAGACGGCATGTTGTCCAATGTTTACGATCTGACCGTATTCAGTACAGCCCTTTTCAACGGACAACTTTTAAAGCCAAGCACTTTAGCGCAAATGCAGCAATTTCGTTCTATAAGCCAAGATAGCTTTGATTATGAAGAATCCGGCTGGACTGGCTATGGACTAGGCCTTGCCCGGCGTCCTACACCGCAGGGTGATATGATTGGGCACGGAGGTAGTTTAATTGGAGGGCGAACAGAAATGTATTATTTTCCGAGTACTGGCGTAGCTATTGCTGCCGCAATCAACGTAGGTGCATATGCAGGCGGACCTTTAGTAGATACTTTTCCAAAAGAATTTTTACGCGAATTGGCTGAAATGGCATCAGAATAAACTTTCCAGTTAATATTAGACACGCATCGATGCCCGGGGAGCAATTTAGGACACAAGCGAAAAGAAAAGTGTCCCCCTAATAGGGTAAAATTTAACTTAAAGCCTCTAATTTAAAAAATAGAGGCTTTATTTTTGCGGTGCCTACCACGATCCTAGTGTAAATTAGCCCATATCTAGTCAATATAGCAAGCTCTTCATCCAAGAGCTCTAAAGTTTCAAAGGGATTGTTCTTTAATTCTCACTAAATTTTTCTTCACCAATAATAGGTTTTTCGAAGTTAGACCCTTTAAATAATTCTATATTATTTTATACCAGTCTGGTATTATTAGCTTCGAAATGCAACATCTCTTCATCTGCACTGACCTATGCAAACCTTCGAAATTTAAGAAATCTCCCACAAAATGGTTCGACTTTTGAATGCTTCCCCCTGCGACAAGTGGATATTTGTGGACATCTCGAACTTTTGACATGTCCTTACTTTTAACAAATTCTGCCAGGTATAATGTTCTTCATCCTAAGGTATCCGTCTTTTCTAGAGAGATTGATTTAATTTAACCTCCTAAAAAAAGTGGTCTTGACATCAAAACACTGCACCACTTTAGTGAGAGAATTAGAACATTTCTTAGCTTTACAACTTATTGTTCAAGGGTGATTTATGTGTGATAAAAATTAACTTTTATATACCAAAAACATCATTAGGTATATTGTTCTCTCACGTAACTTCCAAAGTTATATAATACTTTCAAAAATCGAGATTGGAAAACATAAATCAGGAAGTCACTACTTCTAAAGATCTAAAACTTTACATATCCTTCTTGAAAGCTGAAAAGCTTGATGAGATTATTCCTGAAGTAATTAGGCTCTCGTATGAGTATCAGCTTCCTGCAATGAAACAGCTAGAAGGTGTAAGGGCCGAAACGATCTATCACCTAACGGCCCTAGGAATAACTGACTTTTTCAATGACATAATTGAAGGGAAGCCAATTGAAGGATTATTGAGGGCGCTTGATGATTGGAAAAATCGTAAAGTTGGAACTGAGATCAAGTCGTTGTCTTACGAAGATATCGTTACAGGTTATCTAATAAGGAAACAGGTTTTGATTCAAAAAATACAAGAATACACCCAAGACTCGTTGCTGTATATAACTTGGTACAAGAATTGAATAAAATCATATCGCACGTTGAGCGTGTTACTCTAAACACATTGCCAATCGCTCCTTGACAACAGTCAGTCAAACAAAAAGACAGGCTCTTTAAATTCAATGTTTGAACAATTTTTCAAAACATTTTAATTTATTAAAAGTTTACCGGTTGTCACATCTATTTACAATGGAATCCGAGGAAGAAATTTTGAGAAAATATCTGCCAATGATATTCGAATTAGATTTCAATGTTACAGCCCCACACTTTGTCCATTCATGGTATAACATGAGCTGGTACGACTTTGAAAAAGAAATGCAAAAGGCAAGCATTAGTTGCGATAATTGTAAAGTAAGAGATTGGAAAGAATTTTTTTCCAAACAGCATGACGCACTTAACCAAAAAGGCGAAAAAACAGCATGACAATTTCCACCGTAGTTTTTACAAATCTTAAAGACAGTCTTGACGCCGGTAAAGATTTAGGAACCAAAATAATAGCGGGCCTGAAAGGAAAAATTCCTAATGTTGTTATTCTTTTTGCTTCCTCCGTTCATAATTATGAGCATTTACTCAAAGCTATAAAACATAGTTGCGATGCCGAAATTATTGTTGGTTGCTCTTCAGCAGGAGAGTTTACTTCAATGGAATTTGATACAGATTCTGCAACAGCTGTGGGCATTCATTCAAATGAAATAAAATTTTCAGCCGGGCTTGGTAGAGATATCAGTAAAGATAGAAATATAGTTGCTGATGAGTTATTTTCTGCTTTAAAAGGAACGGATAGTTATGAATATCCATATCATTCCGGGTTAATCCTTGCTGATGCTTTGTCTGGATATACTGATGAACTAATTGATATCTTGACAGAAAGGACAGTCGGGGCCTACCAGTTCTTTGGAGGAGGCGCTGGAGATGATGCAAAATTTGAAAAGACTCATGTATTTTTCGGAGAACAGGCGTTTCCAGATGCTGCAATTATTCTTGAGATCTTATCTCATAAACCTGTTGGAATTGGTGTCCGCCATGGTTGGCAACCGACTGGTAAAAAAATGAAGGTGACCGAATCTAGCGGAAGCAAATTAATTAGTATCAACGCCACTCCTGCTGTAGAAGTTTTTGCTCAATATGCTAACGATTCAAATCAGACTTTTGATCCGAAAAATCCTATCCCCTTTTTCTTACACAATGTTATAGGGATAGAAATGGAGAGTGGTTATAAGCTTCGAGTTCCTTTAGCCGTTCAGACAGATGGGTCTATTATCTGCGCTTCCGATATTGTCGAAGGTTCGATTATCTCATTCATGGAAATCGGTTCTGATGCTGCCACACTAGCAGCTGAAGATGCGACTAATGCTGCTCTTCAACAACTGAACCTCAATAAACCCAGTGTGGCACTATTTTTTGATTGTGTTGCGACGCGATTGCGAATGGGAAGGGAATTTGAAATGGAACTTAAAAAAGTTAAAGATAAATTAGATCCTTCAAAATACGTGGGATGTAATACCTATGGTCAGATTGCCAGAGTGGATGGTCAATTTAGTGGTTTCCATAATTGTACAGCTGTTGTTTGTATAATTCCTGAATAGTCCCGCAATTAGAATGGGTGAATTGAATTTTTTAAAAGTAGTATCAAAATTCGCCGTTAAGAACAATCGCAAAAATGCAGCAAAAGAGCTAGCAGAAATTCTAAATGCAGAGGATTTTATAATCTTTATACATGATCAAAAAATTGACTCCTTTCTTCCGGCTCCTGGATTTCAGCAAACACTTCAAAATATAGGGGGCTGGCATGCATTTCTAAAAATGTGTAAGTTTGAATTATGCAGAGGTGTTGTCCCTTACCCGGACGGTAACGGTTGTTCGCCAGCGATTGGGATAGTAATTGATAATTCAATAGTAATTTTAATAGGAGGCAATCCTCTTGAACATGATTTTAATAAGCTGGAGGCAATATCTCCACTAATTGTTGCATTATTAAATTCAGAGCTGGAATCGATTTCAACAAAAAGTGTTGCGATAACAGCAAGCAAGGAAATAGAAAAAGCGGAACGGATAGCTATCGCTCTTGACGGGATGCGTCGAAAGCTAAACTCAAGCTATGTCGAGCTTAGCAAAAAAAATCAAGCGCTCATTAAGACTAATAATGACCTAGACAATTTTATTTATACAGCATCTCACGATCTCAAAGCTCCAATTTCCAATATCGAAGGTTTACTAATTGCGTTTAAAGATGATGAAGTTTTTGATGAGGGAAAAAACGCTCTGTTGGATATGATGTTCCACTCGATTGAACGCTTTAAAACTACCATCAAGGATTTAACGGAGATCACTAAGGTCCATCGGCCAGAAGATCTGGATTTGCAAGACCTTTATTTTTATGAAATTCTTGATGAAGTTAAACTAGACATACGGGGACTTATTGAAACACTAAATCCTGATATAGAACTTGCCTTTACAGTTCCCAATATCAATTATCCAAGAAAGAATTTAAGAAGCATTATATATAATTTACTTTCCAATTCCTTAAAATACTCGTCCCCAGATCGAATACCGAAAATTAGAATTGCCACAGAAAAAAAGGGAAACTATATCATCCTTAAGATTTCAGATAATGGACTTGGCCTGAGTGCGGAAAACCAAACCAAAATATTTGGGATGTTTAAAAGAGCCCACCAACATATTGATGGTACCGGAATTGGGTTATATATGATTAAGCGGATGATTGAAAATACAGGTGGCAAAATTGAAGTTGAAAGTCAAGTTGGGATTGGAACTACCTTTTGTGTATATTTTTTGATACAGTAACTTCTTCCTTAAATTTCTTCCATATTGCATATAAAGTTTTCAAATTTGACATCAAATTGGCTTTTAATTCTCGCAGCTGAACACAATTATTACTATACACTGACCACTTCAAGACCTTCGAAATTTAATAAATGTCCGAAAATGGTTCGACTTTTGGATGCTTCCCCTACCGAACGGAAAGAGCCGACCTTTTGGTCTGCTCTTTTCCTTAAAAGCCTCTGAGAAGCCTCTCAATTGCTACAATCACCTCGCTTGCATAAGTGTTCAACACTTGTAATTTGCAATTATTAGATTTTCAGGAAAGAATGAACCATCGATCTTTTGCTTGTTCTCAAGACTTGCATAGCATATTAGCAATCAAGATTTTGAATGAAGCTCTAATTCTTTTTCATGAGAATTACGGCGGAAAGCTCCTTTCATTAATAATCCAAATGCTATCAATACATATACCAGGAGTATTACGTTTACGATCAGGACGAATCCACTGATCAATATTCCTGGATCTGGATCACCATTCAGATAGTGGGTTAGCTGGGTATAAGTACTTCGAGAATGGATTAGAAGTCCAAGTGAAAAAACTGTCGCTAGGATGATCACACCTTTCGGTTTGTTGTATTTTACAATAAGCGCTGCAACCAGGAGCACTAGCGCCAAAATGTAATCGT